>CAIZLW010000191.1 GCA_903933915.1 uncultured beta proteobacterium
CGCATCAAGAACAATCTGCAAAGCGTCGCCGGACTGCTGCAGCGCGAGCTGGGCCGCTTCGTCGAACACGACCCGCGACTCGAAACGGCGATCAGCCAGGTCAACGCCATTGCCGTGGTGCATGGGCTGCAGAGCATCCATGCCGACGAGGCGATCCGCCTGTGCGACAACGTCAGCAGTATCTGCAAGACGGTGTCCGAACTGTCGCAACGCCCGGTGCTGTTTCACATCGAGCACGAACAGACCGCCTTCCGGCCGGCGCGCATCGAGAACAGCGAAGCGGTTTCCATCGCGCTGGTGATCAACGAGCTGATCCTCAATGCCGTCAAGCATTCGCCGCAAGACAGTCCCGCGCCAACCGTGTCGCTGAGCACCAACGGCAGCAGCGCCCAACTGCTCATCCGCAACGCGGTGTCGCAGGCGCACGAATTCGACATCGACACCGGAGCCGGCCTCGGCACCGGCTTGCGCCTGGTGCGCTCGCTGCTGCCGCCAGAAGGGGCGCACCTGGACTACGAACGGGACGGAGCGGGTTTCATGCTGACGCGCCTGAAACTGACGACTCCCGTCGTCACGAAGCAGGATCATTGACCGTGAATGTCCACGCAACCCTGAAGGCCTTCTTTCGGCCGTCAATCAAGACCCGGGTGACGCTGTTCACGCTGGCCATTTTTCTGATCGGCATCTGGGCACTGTCGCTATTCGCCAGCCGGGAGTTGCGCGCCGATATGGAACGCATCCTGGGAAACCAGCAGTTCTCGACGGTTTCCTTGCTGGCGGACGAGCTTGATCGAAATCTGGGCGAGCGCCTGAAAATCCTGGAGACGGCGGCCGCAAGCCTCGATCCGACCATTCTGGGCAAGGGCAAGGCCATTCAGGCGCAGTTGGAACAGCGTCCGATTCTTTCGCAAATGTTCAATGGCGGTGCAATAGTCGTGCGAGCGGATGGCAGGGCGATTGCCGAGGCTCCGCAATCGGCGGGACGCATCGGCGTCAATTACATGGACGTCGACACCATAGCCGCCGCACTCAAGGAGGGGAAATCGACCATCGGCCGACCGGTCATGGGCAAGAAGCTGATGGCGCCGGTGTTCGGCATGACGGCGCCGATTCGCGACGCTCAGGGCAAGGTGGTCGGCGCACTGAGCGGAGTGATCAACCTGGGCCAGCCCAATTTTCTGGACAAGATCGTGCAGAGCCCGTACGGCAAGACCGGCGGCTATGTACTGCTCATCCCCAAGGACCGGTTGATCGTCACGGCCACCGACAGAGCGCGCATCATGCAGCCGCTCCCCGCCCGCGGCATCAACCCGATGCTCGACCGCTTTCTTGACGGCTACGAAGGTTCTGCGGCCTATTCCAACCCGCTCGGCATCGAAGTGTTGGGTGCGGCCAAAGTGATGCCGGTGTCGGGCTGGCTCCTGGGGGTCACCCTGCCCACCGCGGAGGCCTTTGCTCCGATTCACACCCTGCAACAGCGCATGCTGCTTGTGACGCTCATCCTGACGCTGCTGACCGGCGGACTGACCTGGTGGATGCTGCAGCGTGCGCTGTCACCGCTGCTGTCTACTGCGGGCCGGCTGGCGGCCATGTCCGACGCAAAGCAGCCACTGCTGCCCCTGCCCAGCAGCGGACAGGACGAGGTCGCGCACCTGATCGGCGGCTTCAATCGGTTGCTGGAACGCCTGGCGCATCGGGAAGCCACCTTGCGCGAAAGCGAGGCACGCTACCGAAGCTTTTTCGAGAGCTCGCAGGATGCCATCTTCGTTCACCGCGACAACAAAATCATCTTCGCCAATGATCGCCTGGCGGAGTTGTTCGGCGCCGAATCACCCGCAACGATCCTCGGACGCGACTGGCACGAACTGATCGCGCCGGAAGACTGGCCCGTTACCGACAGACGCGTCGCTTTGCTCACCCGCGGCGAGGCCTCCAATCTGCCGCCGCTCGAGCGGCGCCATGTGACGCTCGACGGGAAAATCCTGACCATGGAATCGACCGGCACGCGCATCATCTTCGACGGCCAGCCTGCGGTGCTTTCGGTATACCGCGACATTTCGGGGCGCAAGCGGGTCGAAGAGCAGCGCCTGGCCGACGCCCGCCAGCAACGCGACACGCTGGTGCGCGAAGTGCATCACCGCATCAAGAACAACCTGCAAAGCGTCGCCGGACTGCTGCAGCGCGAGCTGGGCCGCTTCACCGAACTCGACCCGCGACTGGAAACGGCGATCAGCCAGGTGCACGCCATCGCCATGGTGCATGGCCTGCAGAGCCGCCACCCCGACGAGGCGATCCGCTTTTGCGACAGCGTGAGCGGCATCTGCAAGGCCGTTTCGGATCTGTCACAGCGGCCGGTGCTGTTCAACATCGAACACGAGCAGACCGTCTTCCGTCCGGTGCGCATCGAAAACAGCGAAGCGGTTTCCATCGCGCTGGTGATCAACGAGCTGATCCTCAATGCCGTCAAGCATTCGCCACAAGACAGTCCCGCGCCAACCGTGTCGCTGAGCGCCAACGGCAGCAGCGCCCAACTGCTCATCCGCAACGCGGTGTCGCAGGCGCCCGAATTCGACATCGACACCGGGGCCTGCCTCGGCACCGGCTTGCGTCTGGTACGCTCGCTGCTGCCTGACCAGGGTGCGCACCTGGCCTATGAACTGGATACGGAGAATTTCATGCTGACACGTCTTACCCTGACGGCGCCGGTCGTAAACACCAGGCTTCAAAAGGAGCCGGGCTGACCATGGCAAAGATTCTGGTGGCCGACGACGAGCGGGTGGTGCTATTCACGCTGGCCGAGGGCCTGCGCGAAGCGGGTTTCGAAGTCATCGAGGCGCGCGACGGCCTGCAGGCGCTGGCGCTGTGTCAGAGCGACGCGCCCGATCTGGCGCTGCTCGACATCCGCATGCCCGGACTCGACGGCCTCGAACTGGCACGCCGCCTGCGCGACGAGACGGCCGTGCCCTTCCTGTTTTTTTCCGCCTACGGCGACGAGGCCTTCGTCAAACGTGCGGTGGAGATCGGCGCGCTGGGCTACCTGATCAAGCCGCTGCTGGTCTCGTCCATCGTACCCACGATACGCACCGCGCTGGCCCG
>CAIZLW010000192.1 GCA_903933915.1 uncultured beta proteobacterium
TGTGTTAACTGGCGTACATAAGCCGCCCCGCGTTTATGCGGCCGGGGCTGTGGGCGACACGGCATCCCTGTCCGGCATGCGCCAGCGCTTTTTCTTTGCCCCGGCAATGATTCCCTGCCGCATGTCGATCTCGACGCGTCGCGGCGGATTTGCCAGCGGGTGGCCGGCCTGTGCCCCGGTCTCGGCGCCGACGCGGATGAACTCGTGCCGTTTGAAAAGTACGCCAACGCCGTCAGCGGCGTCGGCAAGCCGTCATCGGCCGCGCGCGCTGTTCGGCGGCGCCGAACACATCGAGCGCATCGACAGCCTGGCGCGGCGTAGTGCCGGCCAGCGCGGACTCGAATGTGCCGCGCTGGCCGAGATCGTTGCGCGGGTCGATGACCGTCTCGGTAAAAACCGCGCAAAGCACGAACAGCCGGCAGCACCGGTGTTTGGCTTCGAAGCGATGCCGAGCATGGCCTGACGGTTTTCCGGAGGGGGGTGAACGGCGCCTGCGGGCCCCGTTTTGATTGGCATTCGACCGCAGCCGCTTTAGCCCCTAAGATGCATCACATTGCCCAGGCAAGGTTGGCCGGGCGGTGTTCACAGGGGGCGGAAATGGAAATTCTGAACATGATGGGTCACCCGGTCGTCCGGTTGTGGCTGGCGCAGGCGATGGTGGTGTTTTTTCTGGTCAGCGGCGTCACGCTGCTGGCCTTCGGTGTCAGCCTGATCGTCAACAGCGCGGGTGCATTGCGGCTGATTGCCGTAATGAATCGCTGGGTGTCGATGCGCGAAGCCACCAAACCGCTGGAGGTACCCCGCGACATGCGGCACGTGGTGCAGAAATACCGTCATGTGTTTGCGGCAATTTTTGTGCTCGGCGGTGCCTATGCGATCTACGGCCTGCTCACCCAGTTCAGTACCGAAGCGACCATCCGGCTGCTGGGTCTCAATGCTTTCAGCCGGGATGCCGCGCTCTGGCTGGCTGAGAGCCTGCACTGGCTGCTGATCGTCGGCAACCTGTTCGCGATCATCGCCGGCTTCATGCTTGCGCTGTTCCCCGGTTACGTTGCGGCGCTGGAAGAGCGCGCCGGTCGCTGGGTTTCATTACGGCGGTTGACCAAGGGCGCCGACAACATGAACATCAAACTTGACAGCTGGGTGGCGGTTTATCCACGCGCCATCGGCGCGATCATTGTCGTGGTTGCGCTGGTGCTGATCGGTATCTTCGGGATGATGGTGCCGCGGATCTGGTAAGCAGGCGCCATCACCGGCGGAGCCGGTGATTTTAGAGCCGCGGGCTTTTCTGATCATCGTCGCCTGGCGTCTGCTGTAAAAGCGCGGAATCAACCGAAACCCGCGAACAAAAAAAGCCAGCGTCAACGCTGGCTTTTCTTATTGTTGCGGCACCGTCGCCGCAACACCGGTTAAAACCGGCCGTCGTCAAACGGCAACACACCGGGTTGTTAACAAACTCTTACAAAATGCATAAGGAACATGGCTGCCGCTTCGTGTCCAATATCACGAGGAGAAAGCCAACATGAAAAAACCAGTCCGGGTGTTGTTGATCGTGTCAGCGTTTTTCGCATTGGGCGGCTGCGTGGCGGTTCCGCTGCAGCCGGGTTATTACGAGCCGGCGCCCGTGGTGTATGTGCCGGCGCCGGCGTACTACGGCCCGCCACTGGTTTACGGCCCGACTTATTACGGCCCGTCGATCCGTTTCGGCTTTTATGGCGGGCATGGCGGTCATGGTTATCACGGCGGCGGACGCGGTCATGGTCGCCGTTAAGTTTGCGCGCCGCGGATCGCTGGATCTGAAGCCGTGGCGCAGCACTGCGCTGCGCCACGCACTCATCGCCGTGTCGATGCTGCTGGGCCCGGTGACGGTGGCCGCTCCGGCCGCAGCCCAGGTCAGCGTCGAGATCGCGATACCCGGCGTGAGCATTGGCATAAACCAGCCGACGTATCCGGAACTGCTGCCGGTCCCCGGCTACCCGGTGTATTACGCGCCGCAAGCGCGGGCGAACACCTTTTTTTACGACGGCTTCTACTGGGTGTTCCACGATGACCGGTGGTACATGAGCGCCTGGTACGACGGCCCCTGGGATCTGGTGGATCCGTACGCCGTGCCGCTGTTCGTGCTGCGGGTGCCGGTGCGTTATTACGTCAATCCGCCGGTGTATTTCCACGGCTGGGTGTTGGCCGTGCCGCCGCGCTGGGATCTGCACTGGGGCCCGCGCTGGGCGCAGCACCGCCACGACTGGAACCACTGGGATCACCGCGCCGTGCCGCGACCGGCACCGCCGCCGGTGTATCAGCGGCACTATTCCGGCGAGCGTTACCCTCGCCGCGAATACCAGCACGAACTGCGCGACCGGCATTACCGTTACCAGCCGCACGACACCGCGGTGCGCCGGCAGGTTCATGACCGACCGGCGCCACGAACACCGTTGCAGGCGCAACCGGCAGCGCAGGGCCGCAGCGAGGCGCCGCGCGCGCAATACCCGCAACACGAGCGCAATGAAGTGCCGCGATACGCGCTGACCCCGGCGCTTCCGCAGGCCCGCGTACCGGTAGTGCAGGAACAGCGGCAGTCGCCGCAGCAGGAATCCGAACGTGAACGGCGCATCCAGCCGGCGCCGCAGATCCGCCCGGCGGCGCCGTCAGAACAGGTGATGCAACACCGGCGTGAAGAGACGCGTGAGAAGCAGCCGCGGCCGGCGCACGTCCAGGCGGCGCCTCAATCCAGAGCGTCGGTGATCTACGAGTCGCGGCAGGCAACACGGCAGGACGCAGGCCCGCGCGAACCGCAGGGCGGGGGGGATGATCGGCCCCGGGGTCATGCCGAGCGCAGCCGTGGACAGCAGCGCGGGCATTAAAGCCGTCCGTTTTGCGCCATGGCGGCATCGACACTGATGTTTGGAACAGGTCCGGCGTGAAAGAAATCGTGGCTTGTGCCTGCAGCTTGTATGATCATCCGTGAATATCACGGCGCAGGCTTTTATGTCAGGCAGATCATTGATCAACACGCGCAGGTTGCGGATGCTGCTGGGAGCGGTGGCGTTGACCGTCGCCTGCAGTGCAAATGCGCTGGCCAGCGTCCGTCATGTGCATTTGCCCTATCCCAACGGCAATATCGATCTCTACACCACCACTGGCCAGTGCGTGCTGGTTGTCGACGGACTGGTGGACGATGGTGCGGTCAAGGCTTTCAATGAGGGATTGCGGCAAGTGCAGCGTCTGCGCTGCGCCGAAAGGATCGTGGTGCTCAACTCGGCCGGTGGTGCGCCGAGGTTTGCCTACAGCGTTGCCGATTTCCTCGGCAAGCATGAATTCGATACCGAGATTGTGGACGGCAGCATCTGCTTTTCCGCATGCAGCTATATTTTTCTCGGCGGCCGCAAACGGGTTGTCGGCGATCGGGGGAAATTCGGCGTTCACCAGCACTCGCGCGAAGGCGTCTGCGCGCTGGCGTTCAGCGACGGTGAGGAAAAACGCATGCGCGCCATCATGGAAAAGGCGCTGCCGGCGCCGGCGATGAACCGGCTGATCGGCATTATCCTCGGCACCGACTGCAATACGATGAATCTCCTGTCGCGCGAAGACCTCGGTACGATGTCCATTGCCAATGCGCAGGAGTCGCGCCTCGACAAGGACATCCGGCAGGCGATCGCCGCGCGGGAGGCGCAGGTGTTCGAGCAGTTCAGAAGCGCCGCCCGCGGGCCTTGGACCCGCTTGGCCGGCGACAAGATGCTGACGGCGTTTACCCGCGAGCGTGCGGAACCCACGTCCGGCGCCAATCCGACCCTCTGGGCGATGATTAGTTATTCCGCAGACAAGGCGGAGATCATGTCCGCAGAAGTCTATCGTTCCCACGAAATGCTCAATGAAATCGACTGCGACAAGCAGACGATTTCGGTGATCCGCGGCGTGTATACGCGTGAACCGATGGGGGCGGGCCCGGTGGTCTGGAAAACCGGAAGACTCTCTTCCGTGCCGGTCAAGCCGAGGTCAATCGCTGAAGTGTTTTACAAAGAAGCCTGCGGGCGGCCGCTGCCGCGTTAGCGAAAGCGGATTTTCGCGATCAGGATGGATGCGGCCAGCACCAGCGTTACCGCGTTGGCCACGATCAGCGGCAGGTCGCCGATCAGGATACCGTAGATCAGCCACAGCATGATGCCCGATACCATCAGCAGGAACATCGCCAGCGAGACATCGCGCGTCGAGCGTGTCTGCCAGACCTTGAAGGCCTGCGGCG
Organism: uncultured beta proteobacterium; assembly: GCA_903933915.1. GTDB lineage: Bacteria > Pseudomonadota > Gammaproteobacteria > Burkholderiales > SG8-41. The sequence continues at coordinate 4,241 of CAIZLW010000192.1, forward strand.
CGTAGGCCGCGGTGGTCAGCACGGCGGCAGCGATGCCGATCCAGGTGGGGGAGAAGGAGAGGGGGAGAGAGAGTTCCGTCATGGTCGAGCGAGTCTACCCCACGCCGATGCGGGGTTCACGGCGCAGTTCAGCGCTGCGCCGGAACGGCATCCGGGAAAAAGTCGCGCATCATGAACTCCTCCAGCCCTGCGTTATCCCGGGCGCGCGCCGACAGCGTGACACTGCGTCCCAGCCGCTGCGAAACCCACAGAAAATCTTCCTGCGTGTTTTCGCGAATGAGCGCGATCATCTTGCGCACCACTGCAATTTGAATGTTGCTGTTGACGCCGAGGCGGACAACGACCAACTGCTTGGTATTGCGGTTGATGTCGTTGTTCCTGCCATAGAAAATGAATTCCGCGTAGTCAACGCTCATTTGCTCGATCTGAAACATGCCGCCGCCCTGCCGCGGGTCGTAGCCGAACGTGCGGTCCCGCTGCGAAGGCAGATTGCCGGCGATGATGCGCCGCGATCGGGCCTCGTCATCCTCCACGGGCGGTGTCGGTGTCGGTGTGGTCGCGCCGCGGGCGCGGCGCCGTGCTTCGATATAAGAATCCATATCGCCCTCCGCCGCGGGGCGCGGGGGTGGTGGCGCTGCCGGCACGGGCGTGGCCTTGTCGGGCGTTGGTTTGTTCAGGGCGATGACCGGGGGCGCGGGTTGCCGCCGCGGCGCCGCTTCCGGGCGCTGCGCCCGCGCCCCCGGTTGTGCGGGCGCAGGGCTCAACAGAGGCGCCGGAGGTGCCAGCCGCAACGTCAACGCGGGGGATGGATCGGCGGCCTCACCGACCTTCGGCAACTGGATCGTCATCGACGGCAGCTCCCACAGCGCCAGCAGGTGAATGAGCATCGACAGCGCGATCATCACCCAGATCCTGGGAATCATCACGCCATCGTTGCTGTTGCGGTATGCGTCGATCCGGTTGTTCATCAATCTATCGTTACAATGCCACGTTTCGGTTTCACGGCGAGTTGGACAACCGGCAAACCGATAATCTCACAGCTTGCCGAATAGTTTGTCCGATTCTCTTTAATCCACCGGTTAGCCACGGTATTTTCGCAGCACGGAGGCTTTACTTGAAAACCATCGACATCCATGCCCACATCGTCCCCGATTCCATGTGGCGCGCCATCGAAGCCAAACAGGACTGGCACGGCTTCCACCATGAGCCGGGCGAGGGCTCCGGCACCATGGTTGCGAACGGGCAGCGCACGGAGTTTTCATCAGCCAAGCTGCGCTACACGGTGGAGCAACGCATCAAGGACATGGACGAGCAGAAAGTCGACGTGCAGGTACTGTCCATCCACACGCCCTTTGTCGGTTATCACCTGGAGCCGGCGCGGGGCCTGGCGCTGGCGCGGGATTTCAACGACGAACTCAGCGCGACAGTGCGCCGCGGCAACGGCCGCTTGGCCGGGTTTGCAACACTGCCGGTGCAGGACGTGGGGCTGGCGATCGCTGAACTCGAACGCGCCGTCACCACATTGGGCCTCAAGGGGGCGTCGCTGGACACCAGCGTCAATGGCTTGCAGTGGGACGAACCCGCTTTCCTGCCGTTTTTCAAGGCCGCCGAGCAGTTGGGCGCGGTACTGTTCTACCACCCGCAGCCGCGCAACAATTTCCTGCAGGACCGCATCAAGCGCCACGGCCTCAACAACAGCCTTGGGGTGATCCTTGATGACGCCATCGTCACCGCAATCCTGCTCGCTGGCGGCGTGCTGGAAAAATGCCCTGATCTCAAAATCTGCATCGCCCACGGCGGCGGACCGGCTTGCCTTGCCATGGGCCGCATCGACAAGAACTGGCAGGACCGGCCGTCAACGCGCAGCACGTCGCAGCCACCGGGCGCCTACATGAACAAGCTGTATTACGACACCGTCGTCGGCGATGAAGCCACGCTGCGCTTCCTGATCGACCGCGTCGGCGTGGACCGTGTGGTGATGGGCAGCGACTGGCCGTTCGTGCCTTGGCATCCGTCGCCGGTGCAATGGCTGCAAGACCGCGAGACGCTGAGCGCCGCCGAAAAAGAAAAAATCCTCTGGAAGAATCTCGCCGAGCTGCTCGATATCCGCTGAAACCGGCAGCAAAAAACGGGGCCTCGCGGCCCCGTTTGTTTTGTTGCCGGTTTGAGGAGGCTTAATCGATGTGCTTATTCGGCCGTGACAGTCTGGCCGAAGAGTTGCATGAATTCGACGGCCGGCACGAACAGCTTGCCGTTCACGTTCTGCACGGCTACGGACAAGGTGCGCTTGTCGATGCGCGGATCATCCGCCGCCACCTTGGTGGTCAGGCCCGTTGTATCGTTGGCATGAATGGCGCCGCCCGCACGCAGGAATCGCTCCCCGGGTTTGATGTTCACCGCCACCTTGTTGTAGGTGACGGTCTTTACCGACACCAGATCCGCCGGTGTGCGGTTGTAGGCATGCACGTCATACACCCGGAAATCCGCAGGGCCGTAGATTTTTGCCAGATCATCCAACGCCACGCTCAGCACGCCGCTCTGACTGACCGCTGCGTTGCCGAGCTGCACTGTTGACGTCGCGCCACCGGCTGCGGTGACCGTTGCCACCGTTCTCCCGGCGGCGAAGCGCACGCCGCTGATCGCGGTCGGCGGCCGTTTGTCGAGCACGCGCTCAAAGAAATCAAACGTCATCTGGTACAGCGACGCCGGCCCGTACGAGTGATGCCCGTTGTCGATGCTGACCAGGGTGACGTTTTTCATGGTGCCTTTGACGTTCTCCTGATACCAGGGTTGGCAGGAGTCTTTGGCTGTGCCTGCGTAGAACACCGTGATGTCCGCGGTGAAGCAGGACAGCAGCGTCGGCATGTCGAGGATGACGCCTTTCAGGTCTGCGGCAAACGGTTTGCTGCCACCGGGTGCCGTCGGTGCCATCGCCTTGAACAGCCGGCCGTGCCGCAGCACAAAGTTCATCGAACCCGCACCACCTGCGGAGTTGCCGAAGATGAACAGGCGTTCGGCATCGATGTTGTAGCGGTGTTTCACGAGCTCCAGCGTATGCAGCATTGCCTGCTCGCCCGGGCCGCTGCCCCATACCGGATTGCGCGTCCAGCCGTTCGGCGACAGCACGATGTAGTTGTAGTAATCGGCAAAGTCCTCGAAGGTCACGACGCCGGGAATCGGCGACGGCTGATTCTTCAGATGGTCGTTCGGCCGTTCGAAGGGTGCGTTTTCATTGCCGGTGCCGCCGTGCAGCATGAATGTGAATTTGCTGGGCTTGTTGGCGTCGTAGTTTTTCGGAACGTACAGCCGGTAGGGCAGGATGCGGTCAACCGGCATCGCGGTGTTGATGTCCTTGCCCTCGGCATCGACCTTGCCGCTGAACACGTTGATGTCGCCGAAGTAATAGGCCAGCCACAGGTTGCCCTTGCTGATCTCGCCGCTGAGCAGGCCGTTCATGGTTTTGACGCGGCCGGGAGTGATGGGCGTGTTCGGGTAGAGGCCGGTGTATTTCGGATTGAACAGGTCGTCTGCGGTGTCCCCCGGTCCGACATGGCTGAGCGCGAGATAACCGCTGGTTGCGGCATCGTTGGTGATGGTCTTGCCCAGCGTGCGCATGAAACTCGCCACCGGCACGTAAATTTTTCCGTCACGCTGCACCGGCGCGACTTCCAGCGTGACAGCGGCGGGTGCTGCGGATGACGCCACAGCCGAGGTATCGATGGTGTTGCGGTTACTTGTTGTGGCGTGTGTGGTCGATGACACCGTCGCCGCCGTGCTCGCCAGCGCATAACCGCCCTGCCAGGCAATCTTGGTGTAGTCGATGCGCGGCGCGCGCGAGCCCGAGCCGGCTGCAATACGCTTGCGGAAAAAGTGATGCTGTACGGTGAACTGCTGCGTCGCCGGGTCTATGGTGTAACTGAAGTAGGGCGCGTAGATCTTGCGCAGATCGGCCAGTGCCACCATCAGCACGCCGTTTTGCATGAACGGTTTGTGCTCCAGCTCGTAGCGCACCATCGCCTCGGCATTGTTGTAGCGCAGCGACGGATCAAAGGGATAAAAGGTGTCGAAGAACACCGTCTGCGAATATCGCTCGCTGGTGTTGAACAGCACCGAGTTCTTGTCGTACGAATAGTCAAGGTAGCCCGGGATCGTGCGGCTGCTTTGCTCCAGCGCCGTGGGCGTGATTGCACAACCGGCAACCATCAGCGCTGCACACGCCAGCAGCAACATACGCGCAAACAGGCGGGCAACAACAGACCCGGTGGATTGTTCCGGCAGGGTTTTCATCGACAGTTCCTCATGACCGGTTTCCATGCAGAAGACTGCGCGGAAGGGGCGGCACTTGCGACACACGGATGTGCTGGTGGTGGCCAGCGCGGATTATTCTTTTCTTGGCAGTCTAACCCACAGCTTGTCGCATGGGCGCTACAGCGGCCGTGGCGGGCGCACGGAGAGTCTAAAAAATAGTAAATATAAACAAATACTTAAAAAATTCTTCCGAATGCGGTCGCGCGCCCGCCCGCATTAACCCAGTGCCTGGCGAATCCATTCAGCAATACGCAGCACGCGTTCATCGTCGTCGTATGCGCCGATGATCTGCACCCCCAGCGGCAACCCCAGCGGTCCGGTACCCGCCGGGATGGTGACGCACGGCGCACCGAGCAGGGTCCACACCCGGTTGAATAAGGAACTGCCGGTTCCGGTGATGCCCTGCGGTGCTTCACCCGGCGCGCTGAGCGTCAGCAGCACGTCAAAATCAGCAACCAGATCCGCATACATGCGCCGGCAATCCAGCGCGTGCCGCATTACCGCGGTGTATGCCTCGCGTGGTTTGTGCCAGTAATCCTCCAGCTTGTTGCGCAAATACTCGCTCAGCAGTTCGGGATGCGTGAAGCGTTCATGTGCGAGGGCGCGCGCCGCCTCGAAATTCATGATTACCATCTGATCTTCATGCAGCCGGTCGAATTCCGCAGGCATGCTGACATCAGTGACGCGGGCACCTTTTTTGGCGATGGCCGCAGCAGCGGCATCCAGCGCGACCTGCGCCGCCGGCGTCGCATCACTCCAGCGCGACGTGCGCAGCAACCCGACACGCGGCGTCTGCGCAAGTGCAGTTGAAAAATCGGGTAAGCGCCGTGCTGAAACAACATGCGTCAGCAGCGCGCAGTCCTCCACGGAGCGCGCCATTACACCGATGGTGTCCAGCGATTCCGCGAGCTGTTTGAGTCCAGCACGGTTGATGGTGCCGAAGCTGGGTTTGTAACCGACGATGCCGCAGAACGCGGCCGGGCGGATCACCGAACCGCCCGTCTGTGTGCCGAAGGCCAGCGGCACCATGAAGTCGGCCACTGCCGCCGCAGAACCGCTCGATGAACCGCCCGGTGAATGCGCCAGGTTCAGCGGATTGCGCGTCGGCCCCGGCGTGCGTGATGCGAATTCGGTGGTGACGGTTTTGCCGAGCACAATGCCGCCGGCATGGCGCACCATCGCGACGCAGGCTGCATCGACTTGCGGCACGTAGTCGCGATAGATCGGCGAGTTGTATCCGGTCGGCATGCCCGCGGTATCGATCACATCCTTGAAACCCACCGGCACGCCGGCCAGCGGACTTTGCGGTTTTGTCCTATCCACCATACGGGCCTGTGCCAGCGCTGTTTCAGGATTGCAGTGCACCCACGCTTGCACATCGCCATTACGCTGGCGTATCCGTTCCAGGTGCGCAGCGACGTATTCCTCCGCGGAAAGTTTGCCGGCCGCGATGCGCCGTGCGGCTTCGCTGGCAGTCAATTGATTGATTGCAGTCATGGGTGTGAAATTCTTTTTGTGGACTATTGCGGCCGCGCCAATGTGGACTGCCGAGTGTCGACGGCGTCAGAAGTGTAGCATTGCGTGCATTAATCAGATCACTGCCGCACGTCATCTTCGTGGAGGAGAGCGCATGAAAATAAAATCGATGTTCCAGTCGTCCGGTGTTGTGAGCGGCAACAAAACACGCAAACCGTTGATGATGACAATGGCCTGTTGCCTCGGTGCCGCGCTGGCGCTTCCTGCAATTGCGGCGCAACCCGAAGCAAAGGATTATCCGCAACGTCCGATCCGGCTGATCGATCCGTATGCGCCCGGCGGCGGCTCCGGCGTGGTGGCGCGCCTGGTGACCGCGAAACTGTCCGATGCCTGGGGCAAGCAGGTGGTGATCGACAACAGGCCCGGCGCGTCCGGTGCCATCGGTACTGAAATCGCGATGCGCGCGCTGCCTGACGGCTACACGCTGTTGATGGGCACCAGCGGTTCCATTGCCATCAGCCCCAACATGAACAAGGTGCCGTATGAGCCGCTGAAGGATCTGATCCCGATCACTCAGACCAGTGGTCAGTCGATGCTGTTGGTGGTGCACCCGTCAGTGCCCATCAATTCGGTCAAGGATCTTCTTGCAGCGGCAAAGGCGCAGCCGAAAAAACTGACCTTTGCCTCGTCCGGCACCGGTGGTTCCGGTCACCTTGCAGCTGAACTCTTCCAGTCCATTGCGAAAGTCAGCCTGACCCATGTGCCGTACAAAGGCAACGGACCGGCGGTGTTTGCTGTGCTCAGCGCCGAAGTCCAGCTCGGCTTCAACAACATCCTCGCCGTGTTGCCGCATGTGAACGGCGGCAAGCTTAAGGCGATTGCCGTCACCAGCCCGAAGCGCGCCGCAGCGGTACCCAATGTGCCCACACTGGCCGAATCCGGCGTCACCGGTTACGAGGCGACGTCGTGGAACGGCATGTTTGCTCCGGCCAAAACGCCACGCCCCATCATCAACAAGGTGCATGGCGAAGTGGTGAAGGCGCTCAACTTGCCGGACGTGCGCGAAAAACTGGTGGCCATGGGTTCCGACCCTGTAGGCAGCACGCCGGAAGAATTTTATGCCCACATCAAGGTTGAACTCGAACGCTGGGGCAAAGTCATTCGCGACAACAACATCCGCAGCGAATAAAACGCGATGCTATTTTTCGGAGAACAGCATGGCTGAAAACAAGCTGGGCGCGTACAACATCGCGGACCTGCGCGACATGGCGCGCGGCCATTTGCCCCGCGCGATATTCGAATTCATTGATCGCGGCACCGAGGACGATGTTGCGCTGGCCAACAACCGCGAAGCGTTCGATCGCATCAAGCTGCGTGCGCGCACGCTGGTGGATGTGTCGAAACGCAGCCAGGAAATCACCTTGTTCGGCAACAAACAGCCGCTCCCCATCGTTATTGCGCCCACGGGCACAGCGGGCCTGCTCTGGCACAACGGCGAAGTCGGCATGGCGCGCGCTGCCGCCGCAGCAGGCATTCCGTTCACGGTGGCCACCAATTCGATGACGCCGATGGAGACCATCGTCCGGGAAGCGGGCGGTCGCCTGTGGTTTCAGCTCTATATGTGGTCTGATCGTCGGCTTTCTCATCAGTTGGTCGAACGTGCCAACAAGGCCGGTTTTGAAGCGCTGATTGTCACCGTTGATGGTGCAGTGGCTGCCAACCGCGAATTCAGCCACCGTAACGGTTTCAGCGTACCGATGAAACTCAACAGCCGCCTTGTCGCCGACCTGATGATGCATCCGCGCTGGCTGGCCGGCGTTTACCTGCGCCAGCTGCTGACTTCGGGAACGCCGCGTTTTGAAAACTATCCACCGGAAATCCAGGACAAGATCACCGCGCGTACTTTCAAGAAATCCATACTCAAGAACGACAGCCTGAACTGGGATGACCTGCGCGCACTGCGCAAGTTGTGGCCGCGCACGCTGATGATCAAGGGTACGCTGCACCCGGAGGACGCGAAGCTGGCTGCGGATTGCGGCATCGATGGCCTCATCGTTTCCAACCACGGCGGACGCATGCTCGACAGCTCGCTGGCGCCAATCGACGTGCTGCCGTCGATGGTTGATGCCGTTGGCAAAAAACTCACGGTGATGATGGACAGCGGCGTGCGCCGAGGTGCCGATGTGGTGAAGGCGCTGGCGCTCGGTGCGCAGGCGGTATTGATCGGTCGTGCAACGTTGTACGGAACCGCTGCCGCGGGTGAGGCGGGGGCCACGCGTGCAATCGACATCCTTCGCGAAGAAACCGACCGCATCATGGCGCTGATCGGCGCCAACAATGTGGCTGAGCTTGATCGCAAATGCCTTGCGCTGCCCGGTGAGGTGACTGCGCTGGGCGGTTGATCCGGCTTCAGGCGAATTCCACAGCCAGCACCCATATCCCATATCGCTAGTTGTGCAACGTCCGCCCTTGCAAGGGGGCCATAAACATGCCGCCGCCCTGTCGCAGGTCATCACCAAACGGTTCAGCGCCTGTGCAGTTGGTTTTATGTTGACGGTCTAACTGGTCTGCCGGTACTGCGATTTCCGGCGGGTATTTTCCAGCGGGCATCCGTCCCGCCCATCCGTCTCGCGTATCTAGTCCCGCATATCGATTGATTTTATCCGCCGAAGGTATAGCGGCTGCCGACGTTGGAATACACCACCCGGTCCGGCATGTTCTGGCGCAGCAGGTCGATGAAACGCTCGCCGGTGCAGTGCATCGGCACGATCACGTCGGGGTTGATCGCCTGCAGTTCTTTCAGCGTGTGCTGCAGGTATTCCGGGTTTGCGGGTCCGAGGTGGAAGCCGCCCATCACCGCATGCACCTTGTCGACGTTCGCGGCTTTCATCGCGCTGCGCACGGTGTTGATGATGCCGGTGTGGCCGCAGGATGAAATCACCACCAGTCCCTTGCCTTTGACGATATAGCAGGTGGCGTGTTCGTCGGGGTGGCTGTCCTTGATTAGCTTGCCCGCGCGTTCGGCCTCGCTGAAATGATCATCCACCACCAGCGAGCCGCCGGTGACTTCCTCGAAGGACGTGCGCTCGATGTAACCCGAAGTGAACGGGCCCTCCAGCGCCTGCGGTTTCGGGCAGCACATCGGCATCACCTTCTGCGCTTCGAGTGCGGCGCGGTCGAGCGTGCACCACTCCAGCGTTTCGCCGCCTTCCTTGACCCACTTGGTGCGGAACACCGTTTCGCCGCCGACATACAGCGCGATGTCGTCGCGCATCTGCCCGCGGTGCTGCTTCACAAAGCCCTGCAGCCCGCCGAAATGATCAAGGTGGCCGTGGCTGAGGATCAGGCCGTTGATCTTGCCCGGTTCGATGCCGAGAAGATCGAAATTGCGGTTGATGATCTCCGGCGTGTAGCCGAAGTCGAGCACGTACTGCGCCTTGGCGCCGTCCTTCTCCGACGCGAGATGCAGCGACAGCCCCCATTCACAGGCGAAGGTACTTTCGGGGCGACCGGTGATGCGCCCGACATGTTCGATCTTCACATGCGGGTGCGCCATGCGCGGCAGGAAACGCTCGTAGCGGGAATCGACCAGCACGCGCACGGTCAGGGCATCAACGACGGGCGGGGTGAAGGGATGGGTAGCGTTCATTGCGGCAGGTCTCCTCGGATGCGGTGCCGGACAAACGCCGGCTGACAACCATGATCCTAGCACTCCATGCGATTGGCCTTTTTCATGGAACAAATCGACGCGCTGCGGGTCAATGACAGGGAGCAGTAATGCAGCGCGGCCACTGCTGCGCAGATAGTGCTTGAGGTATTCCTGTTCGGCATGCAGATCATGCCGCTTGTTAATCGGGGTGACGCAAAGACCATGAAAATCGAAGTGTGGGTGATCTTCAGTATCGTGACGCTGTTGTGGACCATCGGCACATTCATCGCGGTGAAGCTCACGCAATGGGGCACCGGCCTTCTGGCCAACGGCAATATCGATCCGTTGAGCCGCAGCGTGGCCGAGATGCCGCTGCCGCAGGGGCTGCCGCTGTGGCTGGACCCGATGATGATCCAGACCCTGCAGCAATATGCGCTGCTGTCGCTGGAGGCGCTGCGCGATGCGATGCCTTATATGAGCATGCTGATGGGCTGGCTGGTGCCGATGATCTGGGGCGTGTGGGGCTTCGGATTGATGGGCCTGGTGGCGCTGGCGGTTGCCGCGCACTGGCTGACCGCGCGGCACACGCCGGTCCGCATCTGAGGCAGCAGAACCACCGCGCCCGGGTCTAACGCGGCTTCTTGCGCGCTGTTGCCGCAGGGGCGGGCGGCGCGTTTTCCAGCGAATTCAGCAGTTTGGCGAGCAACTGGTGGAGCTGCTCGCGCTCGCGCGCATTCAGTGTGCCGAGCACATTCGCGCTCTGGCTGAAATGCACCGCAATCGCCTTGTCGGCCAGCGCGCGGCCGGCCGGCGTCAGCCGTACGATGACGCCGCGTCCGTCATTGCTGTCCGGGCGGCGTTCAACGAGCCCGAGGGCTTCGACGCGGTTGATGCGATTGGTCATCGCGCCCGAGGTCAGCAGCGACTGGCGCTGCAGCTCCGTCGGATTCAGTTCATAGGGCTTGCCCGAGCGGCGCAGCGCCGCGATCAGGCTGAAGGTTTCCCAGCTCAACCCCAGCGGCGACAGCCAGCTGTCCGCGCGTTTCAGGAAATGCGAAACAATGCGCGACGTGCGCCCGAAAATGCCCAGCGGCCACGGGTCGAGATCCGGGCGCTCGCGCTGCCAGTCGGCGATGAAGGCGGCGATGGAATCGGTGTTTGCAAGTTTTCTTGACATCAACTATCTTTACATTAAGATAAACGACGTTAACCCAACGGTCGGGCGAATTGTAGCAATCCCGCCCGAATCTCCCCCGTCTCCCGCCGGCGCCCGCCGCGGGACCGGGCCGCATGCCGCACCCGAACGGAGGTTTGCCGCAGATGGCCGCAAAAATCGAATATCTCGAAGGCACCGAATTCCAGAACAGCCGCGCGTTTTCCCCGGCGGTGATCTCTGAAGGTGGGCGCACCATCTGGCTGGCCGGCCAGACCGCCACCCAGGATGCGGCAGGCAAGGACATCTCCAGCGATTTTGCTGCGCAGACCAAACGCTGCTTTGAACTGATGGACGCCACGCTAAAACGCGCTGGCGCCTCGCTGTCCAATCTGGTGACGATGACCGTGTTCATCAACGATCCGCGCCACGGCGACAGCTTCGTCAAGATGCGCGCTGAAGTGTTCAAGGACGGCCGCTTCCCGGCCAGTGCGCTGATCACCGTTTCGCATTTTGCTCGACCCGGGATTGTCATCGAGATCCAGGGCATCGCGGTCGTCTAAGGGAGAACACCATGAACAGCATCAAATCAATAGTCAGTGTCGCAGTGGCTGCAGCACTTGGCGTGACCGCGATGCCCGCAGTGGCACAGCAGTATCCGACCAAGCCCTTGCGCATTGTTGTCACCCTCGGGCCGGGGTCGGCAGGGGATATGCTGTCGCGACTGCTCGCCGATCCGGTGGGCAAGGGTCTCGGCCAGCAGGTCATCGTCGACAACCGGCCGGGCGCCGGCGGCAACGTTGCCGCACAGATCGTCGCCAAATCGCCGCCCGACGGCTACACCCTGTTTCTGACCACCATCAGCACCCACGGCATCAACCCGACGCTGTATGCGACGCTGCCCTTCGACCCGGTCAAGGATTTCGCGCCGATCACGCTGTCGGCCTCCAGCCCCAATGTACTGGTCATTCATCCTTCGATGCCGGTCAAAACCATCAAGCAGTTGATCGCCATCGCCAAGTCGCGCCCCGGCGAGCTGACCTATTCTTCGGGTGGCGGCGGCACCTCGCAGCACATGTCCGGCGAACTCTTCGGCATGATGGCCGGCGTCAACATGACCCATGTGCCTTATCGCGCTACACCCTTGTCGGTGTCATCGGTGATCAGCGGTGAAACCGTGATGTCCTTTGCCAGCGTGTCGGTGGCGCAGGAGACCGTCAAAAGCGGCCGGCTGCGCGGCCTCGGTGTGACCAGCAACAAACGCGTGCTGGCATGGCCCGAGATGCCGACCATCGATGAAGCCGGCCTGCCGGGCTTTGATGTTGCAGCGTGGTTCGGTTTCTCGGCCACCGGCGGCACCAACCCCGAGATCATCCGCCGGCTCAACGCTGAATTCCGCAAGGCGCAGAAAGATCCGGCCGTGAACGAGCGCCTGGTGAAGCAGGGCATGCAGGTGCTGGAAAGCACGCCTGAGGAATTCTCGCGTTACATCGTCGAGGAAATCGCCAAGTGGGCGAAAGTGGTCAAGGCCTCGGGCGCGAAAGTGAGCTGAGCCTCGCTGTCATCAAACAAAACGGGCCTCGCGGCCCGTTTTGTTTGAGGCCTGAGTCTGTGATGGCGATGCGATGTGCATATGTTGAACCTTGCCTGTTCACAGCCGGCGCCATTGTGGTACTGTCCACGCTGTCATGTCCCTGACCACTCTGCATCCGCCTTCCATCCCGTCGCGTTAACCGTGCGCGTGTCGCCCGGTTCATCAGCAGCGAGCGCAGATTCGCGTCGTTTTTTGCCGTTTATTCCAGGTAAACCGTAACAACCGCTTAATCCGTCGCGCGCGCCGCGTCCGGCGATTTATTGTTTTGCGGCCGGATGCGGCGCCGCGGCTCATCAAGGAGTCATCATGAAGTCATCACGTCGTACATTCCTCAAGGCCGGCACGGCCGCCGCCGCACTCTCGGCCGCGCCGCTGTCCGCACAACCCCTGCTGCGCTCGCCCGCGTCCGCGCTGATGCCGAAGTCGGGCAAGCGCCGCGTGGTCATTGCCGGCGGCGGCTGGGGTGGTTTGACTACGGCCCGTCATCTTCGTGCGCAGGCGCCCGACCTCGAAGTCGTACTGCTGGAACGCAATCCCGTGTTCTGGTCCTGCCCGCTCAGCAACAAGTGGCTGATCGACGTCGTCGACACCCAGTTCCTGGTGCATTCCTATATGGCGCCGGCCAAACGCTACGGCTACACCTTCGTGCAGACCGAGATCAGCGACATCGACCGCAGCGCCCGCCGCGTGCATACCGCACAGGGTTATATCGATTACGACTGGCTGGTGGTGTCCACCGGCATCCGATACGCCTTTGAATCGTGGTTCGGCAACGACCGCAAGGCCATCGACTACACGCGCGAAACCTATCCGACGGCTTATATCCCCAGCGCCGAACACGCTGTGGTCAAACAGAAGATCCACAATTTCAAGGGCGGCACTTTCGTGATGACGCTGCCGCCGCCGCCGCATCGCTGCCCGCCGTCACCGTATGAACGTGCCTGTCTGATGGCCTGGCACTTCAAGACCAACAAGATTCCGGCGAAGATCATCATTCTCGATCCGAAACCGATGGTGGCGCCGATTACCGCCGGCTATAACGAGGCCTTCCGCGAACTGTATCCGGACATCATCACCCATGTGCCGAAAGCGCTGATCAAGGAAGTTGATCCCTTCAACAAGGTGGTGAAAACCGCTGCCGGCGATTTCAAATTCGATGACGCGCTGCTGATGTCGCCGCACCAGGCCGGTGATCTGGTCTGGAAGGCCGGCCTCATCGGCAAGACGCCGGACGGCAAACCGACCGGCTGGGCAGGTGTTGATCCCTTTTTCTACAACACCAAGGACGACCCGCAGGTCTTTGTCATCGGCGACTCGCTCGGCGCGGTGTCACCGCATTTCGGCCATTACCCGAAGGCCGGTCATGTGGCCAACAAGCAGGGCCGTGCCGTCGCGCAATACATCGCGCAGCAGGCCAAAGACCGGCAGCCCAAGCACGTGATGATCGACAACCTCTGTTACATGCTGGTCAACAACACGCCGCGCGAAGCCATTTCCGTGCAGTTCGATTACGGTATCGGCGAAGATGGACACCTGTGGCAGAAACAGATCGATGACGGCCAGCGCCGCCCTGAGCTCTGGGAGGAAGACCTGAAGTGGGTGGATCACATGTTCGGGGATTTCCTGGCGTCGTAAGCCGGGCATTCCAAAAACAAACGGCGCCGAGGCGCCGTTTGTTTTTGCTGCAACAGGTATTACTGCACCGTGATATTCGCTTCGCGGATCACCCGCGACCACTTCTCCATGTCGGTGCGCACGAAACTGCTGAACTCCGCCGGCGTGTTGGTCGCCGCAATCAGACCGCTCGCCGCGAGCAGCTTGTTCACTTCCGGCGTATGCATGAACTTCACCACTTCGGTGTTGATGCGCTGAATGATCTCCGGGCGCACGCCTGAGGGAGTGAACAGGCCGTACCAGGTGTTGATCACCAGTTCGGGCATGCCGGCTTCCGCCGTGGTCGGCACATTGGGGATCGTCGGCACGCGCTCCGGCACCAGCACCGCCAGCCCGCGCAGCCGACCGCTGCTGATGAAGGGGATGGTTGCGGGCACGGTGACCATCACCATTTCCGCTTCGCCGCCGAGGATGTGCGTCAACGCAATGCTCGCGCCCTTGTACGGCACATGCAGGATGTCGACCTTGGCCAGTGACTTGAACAGCTCGCCCGCGAGATGGTTCGATGAACCGACGCCGCCGGAACCGAAACTCATCTTGCCGGGGTGGGCTTTGGCGAGTTTGACCAGCTCAGTGACGTTTTTCGCCGGCACCGACGGGTGGATCACAAACACGTTGGGCACCGTGGACAGCATCGACACCGGTGTGAAATCGCGCAGGGTGTCGTAGTTGAGCTTTTTGTAGAGACTGGGGCTGATCACCAGCGACGGACTGGTCAGCAGCAGCGTGTGGCCGTCGGCGGGCGAGCGCGCGGTGAGTTCTGCGGCGAGGTTGCCGCCGGCACCCGGGCGGAAATCGGCGAGCACCGGATGCCCCAAAGCACTGCCTAATTTTTCCGAAACCAGAATGCCGAGGATCTGCGAGGCGCCGGTAGGGAAGGCGACGATCAGGCGCACGTTTTTCTCGGGATATTTCTGCGCTGCAACCGGCAGCATGCCGGTGAACAACAGCAGGGCCGTGACCAGTGTGACGCGTGCAACAGACATCAGGCCTCTCCTGGCACAGACGGTGTCATCAGTTCGGACGCCGGGGTTTTTATTCTCGCGGCGCACCGGCCACGCCCCTTGCGGAGCGCGACCGGGTTTCTTGCAGGCCGTGATTGGTTCAGCGTTTCGGCCAGAGTACGCCCTGGCGTCCTGCCGTGACCGTGCCCACGCCCTTGAACACGAAGCGCTGTACGCGTTTGCCTTCGTAGGTCTCGGTGGTATAGACGTTGCCCTTGGAGTCGGTGGCGATGCTGTGCACGCCGTAGAACTGGCCGGGCTGGCGGCCGCCGTCGCCGAAGTTGCTGATCTCCTCCAGCGTTTCGCGCAGGATGATGCGCACCACTTCGTTGGTGCCGTCGGCGATGAAAATGAAGCGCTGCTGCGGGTCCTTCGAGAACGCGATGTCCCAGGTCGAGCCCGAGCCCAGGGTGTTCTTGGCGTAGAACGCCTCGCGGATGAAGGTGCCGTCCGGCTTGAACACCTGCAGCCGGTTGTGCTGGCGGTCGCAGACATAGAGCAGCCCGTCGTTCGACAGGTCGGCGCAGTGCACCGGATTGCGGAACTGCTGCGAAGGTGCGACCGCCGGATCGTATTTGGCTTGCGGCGTGTCATCCGGCTTGTTGCCGTAGGCGCCCCAGTAGCGTTTCATCCTGCCAGTGTCGGCGTCGAGCACGGCGACGCGCTTGTTCAGGTAACCGTCGGCGACGAACGCTTCATTGGCCTTCGGGTCCACCCAGATTTTGGCGACGCGACCGAAATGTTCGAGGCTGTTGCTGCCGGCGTTCTTGCCGAGCCCGCCGAACTGCTGCAGGAACTTGCCGTCCTTGGTGAACTTGAGGATGTGCGCATCCTTGGCGCCGTTGCCGCCGATCCACACATTGCCCTTGTGGTCGACGAAGATGCCGTGATTCGACTCCGGCCATTCGTAACCCGCGCCGGGCCCGCCCCACGAGCGCACCAGATTGCCCGCCTGATCAAACACCAGCACCGGCGGCGCGCCGCGGCAGCATTCGCCGACGCCGAGTTCGAGCGCCTTCTCGTTGGCATGCAGCGTGGCCGAACTGCGGTGGATGATCCACACATGGTCCTGGTCATCGACATGCACGCCGATGGCCATGCCCAGCAGCCAGTGATTGGGCAGCGGCTTCGGCCACAGCGGATCGACTTCGAACATCGGCGCCTGCACCGTGCGCGCCTGAGCGTCGGCCTTGTTCTGCAACACCGCTTGGCCGATGCCAAATGCGAGCAGCAAAGCGAAGAACGCGGCGCCGGCATAAATGCCGCGCCTGCGGTGGATAGTTGCCATGATCCCCTCCCTTGTGTGCGTGCCGTGCGATTGGATACGACTGCTGCACTCCTCGGAATCCGGGTGAGCCCGGTATTGTGCAGTTATTATAGGCACATTCATTCAAGGCACGGTGGGTGCGTCGCAAGGGGAGGCAAGGCCGCGATGTGGAATCGTTGGGCGTCGTTGATGCTGCGAGTGTTCGCGGCGGCCTGCGCATGCGCGGGCCTGCTGGCGCACCCCGCGGCCGCGCATGACATTCCCAGTGATGTGCGCATCATTGCCTATGTGAAGCCCGCGGGTGACCGGCTCCAGCTGCTGATCCGCGTGCCCCTTGCTGCAATGCGGGAGGTCGAGTTCCCGACGCGCGGTCCCGGTTACCTGGATCTGCGGCGCGCAGACCGCGCGTTCGCCGGCGCGGCCTCGCTGTGGCTGTCCGACAACCTTGAACTCCACGAAGGCGACGCCCGCCTGCCGCAAGCCACGCTGGTCACCGCGCGCATCTCGCTGGCCTCGGACCAATCATTCACCAGTTTCGAATCGGCGATGGTCCACCTGCACGGCGCACGCGTGCCGCCCGACACCGAGCTCTACTGGAACCAGCAACTGCTCGACGCGCAGTTCGAAGTGCCGATTCGTTCTGCGTCATCGGAATTCGCCATCGACCCGAAGTTCTCGCGGCTCGGCCAGCGCGTGGTCACCGCGCTGCGCTTCCTGCCGCCGGGTAGCGCTGAACGCGTCTTCGAATTCCATGGCAACCCGGGGCTGGTGCGGCTGGACCCGCGCTGGCACCAGGCGGCGCTGCGCTTCATCGAATCCGGCTTCATGCACATCCTCGAAGGCATGGACCACCTGCTGTTTCTGCTGTGCCTGGTGATCCCGTTCCGCCGCCTGCTGCCGCTGGCGGTGATCGTGACCTCGTTCACCGTCGCGCATTCAATCACGCTGATCGCCTCGGCCTTCGGTTACGTCCCCGGCGGACTGTGGTTCCCGCCGCTGATCGAAACCCTGATCGCGATCTCCATCGTGTGGATGGCGCTGGAGAACATCGTCGGCGCGTACAACCTGCAGCGGCGCTGGGTGATCACCTTCGTGTTCGGGCTGGTGCACGGTTTCGGTTTCTCGTTTGCGCTGCGCGAGTCCTTGCAGTTCGCCGGTGAACACCTGGTGACTTCGCTGCTGTCGTTCAACATCGGCGTTGAGCTCGGCCAGCTGCTGGTGCTGGCGATACTGCTGCCGCTGCTGAACCTGCTGTTCCGGAACGCCGTCGCCGAACGCATCGTCATCATCATCCTGTCGGCGCTGGTCGCGCATACCGGCTGGCACTGGCTGCTGGAGCGGGGCGAGCAGCTGTTGAAGTTTCCGCTGCCGGCGATGGATGCTGCTGCGTGGGCGGGGCTGTTGCGCTGGCTGATTGCCGCGCTGGTACTCGCTGCGGTGGTGTGGCTGGCGGGGCGGGTGGTGCGGCGGTGGCTGGAGCGATCGCCGCAGTGATGGGGAGCGACAGCGTGGAATGACCACGCGATCACGCATATTAAATATCAATAAAAACAAATAGTTATAACCAACCTGGCCGCAGAGCTGCCGGCCGCAACAGTGATTGCACAGGGAGCAGACCCATGAAGCCGATTCATCGACTGATCGCTGCTGCGCTGATCGCCGGCGCTGCGACTGCGGCGCATGCGCAGACGGATTTTCCGAACCGGCCGATCCGCATGGTCATCGGATTCCCGCCCGGCGGCCCGACCGACATCATCGGCCGCGCGATGGCTTTGAAAATGCCCGAAGCCAGCGGCCAGCAGATGATCATCGACAATCGCGGCGGCGCCAACGGCATTGTCGGCGCCGAGCTGGTGGCGAAATCACCGGCCGACGGCTACACCGCCTACTTCGCGACCATGGGTGTGCTGCTCGCGCCGATCATCCTGCCCAAACTGTCGTTTGACCTGCTGCGCGATTTTGCGCCGGTCACGTTTGCGGCAACGGTGCCCATGGTGCTGGTGGTGCATCCCTCGCTGCCCGTCAAAACCGCCAAGGAACTGGTCGCACTCGCCAAATCCAAACCGCGCGAGATTTCCTACAGCTCGTCCGGCAACGCGAGCATGGGCAACCTGAGCATGGAATCCTTCAAGCTTGCCGCGGGCATCGACCTGCTGCATGTGCCGTATAAAGGCGCGGCGCCCAGCGTGCTGAACCTGGTGGGCGGCCACGTGCAGGCGGCGGTGCTGGCACTGCCGCCGTTGCTGCCGCAGATCCGTGACGGCAAGGTGCGCGCGCTGGCGGTGACTTCACCCAAACGCAGCCCCACCGTGCCCGATGTGCCGACCATCGAGCAGGCGGGATTCCCGCAGGCGCGGGCTGACAACTGGTTTGGCGTGCTGGTGCCGAAAGTCACGCCGAAGAACACCGTGGGCCGGCTGCACGACGTGTTGACCAGATCGCTGACGCATCCGGAGACCCGCGCCTATCTCGACAAGCAGGGCGCGGAGATTATCGCCTCGCAGCCGGAACAGTTCGCCGAACTCCTGCGCAGCGAATACGTGAAGTGGGAGAAGGTCATCCACAAGACGGGCATCAAGGCGGAATGAAGGGGCCGTGGTTTACCGATGGCACCGCCGCCCCGGGAGCGGGCAGCGGTGGCGGGTGATACCGGAACAATCACCGGCACTTTCCATGGGCGTTCAATTATGGATAATGGGCTCCGGGAGATAGGCACTCAACAGGATGTTCCGTGAAGCGCTGCGTAAAGTGCAACAGCCTGATGCCCGATGACGAACATGAGTGCATCAAATGCCACCATGTTTCCCTGCCGTAGCCTGCGGCCCTGCGGTCTGCGGCGGCTCAACCGGTCGCCGCGCAGCCCTCGCTGGCCGCGGTGCCGCCCCTACCGAGTTTTGCGCCCGGTGAACGCCCGGGCCGGTTCCGCACCTCGTGGCTGATCGCCAAACAAAGCTGGCGGGTGCTGATGCTGGACAAATCGCTGCTGGTCTTCCCGTTGCTGAGCGGGGTCTCCTGCCTGCTGGTGATGCTGACGTTTTTCGCCGGTGCTTTTTTCACCGGTCTTCATCGGGGCGAATCAACGGGGGACGATGCACTCAGCTGGGTGCTGTTCTTTGTCTACTACTTCGTCAATTTCTTCGTGATCGTGTTTTTCAATTCGGCACTGGTGTCCTGTGCCATGACGCGCTTTAAGGGCGGCATCCCGACCGTCGGCGACGGCTTGCGCGCGGCAACGGCGCGCCTGCCGCAGATTCTGGCATGGACACTGCTGGCGGCCACCGTGGGCGTCGCGCTGCGCATGTTGCAGGAACGTTTTGCGCTCCTCGGGCGCATCGTGATCGCGTTGCTTGGCACGGCGTGGGCGATTGCCACCTACTTCATCGTGCCGGTGCTGGTGATGGAGCAGGCGAGTCCGCTCGATGCCGTCAAGCGCTCGGTGTCTCTGATGAAGCAGACCTGGGGCGAGTCGCTGATCAGCCACGTCGGGCTCGGGCTGGTCACCGGTGTGACCGGTGTGCTTGGCGTGCTGCTGATTGTCGTGATCACTGCCGCTCTGTTCATGGTGACGTCGAGCCTGGGCGCGATGATTGCGATGATCGCGGGATTTGTTGCCATCGTGGCCTTTGTGCTGCTGCTGGCGCTGGTCAGCAGCGCGCTGTCTTCGATCGTGCTCAGTGCGCTTTATCTCTACGCGGCGGAGAAGAACATGCCGCAGGCGTTCAAAGGCATGGAGCAGTTCGCGTTTGCACCCAAGTAGGGCCGCATTCCTGACTCTGTTCAGGCCGTTGCTGAAGGGTTAAAGGTAACGGAGTCGAATTTTCAGATAGATCAATCGACCCCGGTACCGTTGGTTACTCAGGATTCGACAACGTGAAAATTTGAATGGCATTCCATGTCAAATCAAACGCTTCCGCTGGTCCGGCCTGTATAAGGCTGCCGAGGGCGGCAACCGCAGCGGCCATCATTTCCGCAATGGATGCTGGCGTACAGACCAGCCGCTTTTGCACGCTTATGTTGAGCGGCGTTCGATCCAATCATCAATCGGGATCATGACGCTGGTTGTAAATTGATCAATAACCTCAATAAAGGAACGCATCATGTCCGATTCCCATGGAGCGAGTGGTCTTCACAAGAAAGCTGCGCACGATCACGAGGCAACTGCCAAACATCATCACAGTGCAGCAGAACATCACGATAAGAACAAAATGCATGATGCCAAGGAAAGCTCGAAGAGCGCGATGGGTTGTTGCGATACCGCGCACAAGAGTTCTTCGGCAGCATGCGCCGATACGGCCAAGTAATTTTGTCGGGGTAACCGCTGCATTCGAGTGATTCAGTTCATATCGGAATAGATATAACCGGATCAACCGGAATCAGCAGTTACAAAAAGCCAGCTTGGACGCTGGCTTTTCTTGTTAAAAAAACCCCCGTCCCCGTATCACCCGGTGCGCTGCGCGGGAATAAAACACAGCGTTTCATCCTCAATCCCCGGCCACCCGCTTCTGGACACGGGTCACCGCATCTCAGTTATGATTTCCCCGCAGTCCCAATAAAAAAACCATTCATCGGAGGAGAACATCATGTCGAGGACCCTTTTGCGGGCGGCGTTTGTGGGGTTTGCCGCACTGTCTGCATTCAGCGCAGGCCCCATCGCGGCACAGCAGTTTCCCAGCAAAATCCTGCGCGTCGTCAATCCCAACGCGCCCGGCGGCAACAGCGACGTGCTGTTCCGGCTGTTGGCACCGAAGATGGGCGAGGCGCTCGGCCAGCAACTGGTGATTGACTACCGGCCCGGCGCCGGCGGCAACATCGGCGCGGAACTGGTGGCGCGCGCCGCGCCCGACGGCTACACCACGCTGATCGCGGCGGCGAGTTTGCTGTTTAATCCCGCGCTGCTGAAGAACATCCCCTTCGACGCGGAGAAGGACTTCACGCCGCTGGGCGTCATCGCCGACATCCCGGCGGGGCTGTTGGTGCATCCCTCGCTGCCGGTGAAAACCGTGCAGGACCTCATTGCGCTCGCCAAACAGCGACCGAACCAGCTCAATTTCTCCAGCTCCGGCCAGGGCGCGCTGGGCCATCTCTCAGGCGCGCTGCTCAATGCCACGGCCGGCATCAACACCGTGCACATCCCTTACAAAGGTGCGGGTCCGTCGATCATTGACCTGGTTGCAGGCCACGTGGAGTTTTCATTCGTGAGTATTCCGGCGATCAGCGGTCACCTGCAGTCGAAGCGGCTGCGCATGATCGCGCAGTGCGGCGAGAAACGTTTCGTGTCCTTCCCCGACGTGCCGACCATGGTCGAATCCGGCGTGAAGGACTTTGTCGTCACCAGCCCCTTCAGCTACCTCGGTCCCGCGGGCATGCCGCAGCCGATCGTCAAACGGCTGAACGATGCATTGCGCACAACACTCAACGACACCAAGAACCATCAATCACTGATCGACAGCGGTGCGCAGCCCGTCGGCAACACGCCGGCGGAACACGCGGCGCTGATCAAGACCGAGATTGCGAAGTGGAAGCGGGTGGCCAATGCGGCGGGGTTGAAGCCGCAGTAATCCGCAGCAGCGGAAGCGACACGCGTCTCAGCGCCAGCCTTTCAGAGACTTTCAAGCCCATCGGAAAAAAGGAAGACCATGACTCAAGCAAAACTGTTTGTGCTGGCCCTGGCGTTTGGGGTTTTTGCGGCGCCGGCGTTGGCAGCAGATGCCGCCAAGAGTTATCCCAACCGGCCGATTCGCATGGTGATGCCCAACGCACCGGGCAGTTCGACCGACATGCTGGGCCGCGTCGTCGCCAACAAGCTGAGCGACCTGCTGGGCCAGCAGGTGGTGGTCGACAATCGCGGTGGCGCGGGTGGCATCCTGGGTATGGAGATCGCCAAGACCGCCAATCCCGACGGCTACACCATCATCTCCGGGTCATCGGCCGCGATGACGATTGCACCCCACCTGCACAAGAAGCTGCCCTACGATCCGTTCAATGACTACGCCTTTCTGACGCTGTTCGCGGCGACGCCCAATGTGCTGGTCGTCAATCCCGCGCTGCCGGTGAAGAGCGTGAAAGACCTGATGGACTACACCAAGTCGAGGCCGGGGCGGGTCAACATGGCCTCTGCCGGCGCCGGCTCGCAAAGCCATCTCGCCGGCGTGCTGCTGCAGTCGATGGGCAAGTTCGAATCGCTGCACGTGCCCTACAAGGGCGGATCGAGCACGGTGGCGGTGGCGGCGGGTGAATCCCAATGGTCGATCAATCCGGCGCCTTCGGTGAATGCCCTGGTGAAAGCCGGGCGGCTGCGCGCGATCGGCCATACCCTGCCCACCCGCAGCGCGATGATGGGCGACTTGCCCGCGATTGCCGAAACCATCCCGGGTTACAGCTACAGCGGATGGCAGGGCATGCTGGCGCCCAAGGCCACACCGAAGCCGATTCTCGATAAACTGCGCGCCGCGCTGATAAAGACGATGGACCTGCCGGAGATCAGGACCTCGCTGACGACCCAGGGTGCGGAGGTCATCACCAGCACGCCGGAAGAATTCCGCAAGTTCGTGCAGGAAGAAAGCGCGAAGATCGCGCCGGTGATCAAATCCGCCGGATTAAAAGTCGAATAGCGGCGCAAAGCCCGTCGGCAACACGCTGGCGGATCAAGCGATTCCGGCAAACACCGCGAGTGAGCGATTGACCTTGAGCATCGTGGCGTCATCGAGTCGACCGATCACGCTGCCCACCCGTTCGCGCGGCACCGACAGGATTTTGTCGATCTGGATTTGCGAGATGTTTTGCAGCCCGTTGTCCGGCGCCGGGTCCACCGTGATACGGAAGATTGGCGCGTTGCGCAGCTCGCTCGTCACCAGGCACAAGGCCACGCTGGGCAACTCGTCGAACAGGTCGGACTGAATGACCAGTGCCGGGCGCGGCTTGCCGTAATCACCGGGTGCTGCAACGGTGACGAAATCACCGCGGCGCATCGTCCGTCCACGCCGCCGCCTCATCGATGAACGCCAGCGCTTCGCTTTCAGCCGGGTCGCCGCGCAGCAGCGCCGACTGACGGCGGCACTCCGCCGCGAACACCGGCGAACGCGTGTCAGGCACCCAGAGCTGCACCAGCCGCAGGCCCGAGGCCCGTTGCCGCACGCGGTACTTTTTCATGCGTTCATTGACTTCCATGGCGCCTCCGTAACATGTTACACGGCCATGTTATGGCGGCAGCAAGGCGCGCACAAGCCCCCGAGTTTTGAAAGATGCACCGAAAAAAAATAACTATTTGTTTTTATTGTTATTTTTTACAACAGAGCAAGTCCTCACCTGCGGAACGGCTCAGCCCCGCCTGCTGCGCGATATAACCGCCCAGCGCCGCCCACTCGCGCTCGCCAAAACCTTCGGCGATGGCGGCGCGGTGCTGGTCCTGCAGCAGTGCCGCCAGCGGCATCGGCACGCCGCTGTCCTGCCCGGCTTTGAGCGCGAGTTCGATGTCCTTCAGGCCCAGGTTCAGCGTAAAAGTCGGCTGCGTCGGTTCATTGAGGATGAACTGGCCGTAATTGCGGTAGGCGGGACAGTTCATTGAAGTGCTGGTCAGGATGTCGAGGAAAGCCGCGCGATCAACGCCGGATTTGCCGACCAGCGCGAAGGCCTCGCCCAGACTTTCGATGATGCTGCCGAGCAGGAAGTTGCGCGCGATCTTGACGATGTTGGCGCAGGCGGGATCGCTGCCGACATTGAACCAGCGCCGCCCCAGTACTTCGAACAGCGGTACGCAGCGCGCAAGGCTGGAAGCAGCACCTGCCGCGATGATGTCCAGTTGCCCGCCCGCCGCGGCCTCGGGGCGGCCGAACACCGGTGCTGCCACATAGGGCGTGCCGGCGGCCGCGTGCAGTGCGGCAAGGCGCCGGCCCATGGCAAGACTGAGCGAGGCCATATTGAGGTGAAGTGTCGTTGCCGGCATCTGCTGCAGCAGGCCGGAGTCGATCCACACCGCCTCGACCGCGGCGTCGTCGGCCAGCATGGTGATGACCACATCGCAGGCGGACAGCGCCGCAGGGCTGGCGGCGACGGTTGCGCCGCGCCGGCGGCAGTCTTCCGTCGGTTCGGCACTGCGGTTCCACACCGTCAGCGTGTAACCGCGCTCAAGCAGGCGACTGGCCATATTGCGGCCCATCTGCCCCAATCCGGTGAATCCGATATTCATGTCCGCATTCCTCATCGTGGTCCGACGCAGCCATTGTTGCGCAAAGCCGGCGCCGCCGGAAGCCGCTTGCCGGGCAGAGCCGAAACCTGCATTACAATGCACCGGCAGTCCCGGCAAACATCCAACCATAACAATGCCGCGGCGCAAGACATACCCACCACTGAAACCGGAGGAGACCAAATGGATCTCGGCATCAAGGGCAAGGCTGCTGTTGTGACCGGCGCGAGCCGTGGCATCGGACGTGAAACCGCGCGGCAGTTCCTCGAAGAAGGTGTGCGGGTCGTGATCTGCGGACGCAATGCGGAAGCGCTGGAGCGCACGCGCGCGGAACTGGCGCAGCAGACCGGCGGCGAGATCCATGCCGTGGTTGCGGACATGACCAAGCCCGCCGACATTGCGCGCCTGATCGAGACGGCGACGCAGAAGCTAGGCGGCGTCGACATTCTGATCAACAATGCCGGCCAGATGTACTCAGGCCGGTTTGCCGTGATGACCGACGAAGGGCTCAAGGAACAGCTGGAGACGAAGCTCTTCGGCTTCCTGCGTGCGATCCGGCTGGTGTATCCGCAGATGAAGGCCAAGCGCTGGGGTCGCATCGTCAACCTGATCGGTGGTGCCGGCAAGGAACCAGATCCCTATATGTTCGGCAGCGGCATCACCAACAGCGGACTGCTCAATATCACCAAGTCGCTGTCCACCGAATTCGGCGAAGACAACGTGCTGGTCAACGCCGTCTGTCCCGGCTGGGTGGCCACCAACCTGTGGCAGCGCAACGCCCAAGGGCTGCAGGAAGAACTCGGCGTGAAATCCGAAGAAGAGGCACGCCGTCTCGCCGCCCGCAAGAATTCGCTGGGCCGTTTCGGCAAACCCGAAGAACTGGCGAACGCCATCGTCTTCCTGTGCTCCGAACGCGCGAGCTACATCACCGGCGTCTCTCTGAATCTCGACGGCGGCCGGCTCAAGGGCCTGTGGTAATAAGGCAGGGAAACAGCAAAAACAACAAGCAGAAACAGCCGATGACAAGGCCAGTCCACCGGGCTGGCCATCACACGGACCTGAACACGGAGTAAAACCAGACGATCAAGGAGGAGCACAATGAAGTTCTTCATCGCCGCAGGTGCAACCGTAAAAGCAGTCGCAAGCCTTCTGTTCGCAGCATTGTTCCTGTCACTGTGCATCCCCGTCCACGCTCAGCAATATCCCGTCCGGCCGATCCGGCTGGTGATTCCCTGGCCACCCGGCGGCATTACCGACGTTATCTCCCGCACCATCGCTGCCGCACTGTCCGAATCGCTGGGCCAGCAGGTGGTGCCGGACAACCGGCCGGGCGCCGCCGGCACACTGGGTGTTTCGATCGGTGCGCATGCCCAGCCCGACGGCTACACGCTGATCATGACTGACGTGCCCAGCCACGCCATCAGCGCCACTCTCTACAAGAAGCTCAACTTCGATTCGGTGAAGGACGTCGAGCCCATCGCGTTGCCGTCGCGCTCGCCGCTGGTGCTGGTGGTCAACCCGAAACTCGGGGTCAAGACCACCGCACAGCTGATCGAACAGGCCAAGGCGCGCCCGGGCCAGGTCGCTTTCGCGTCCTCCGGGTCGGGTTCGATCACCCACCTCACCGCGGAGCGTTTCATCGCTGAAACCGGCGTGAAACTGCTGCATGTGCCGTACAAGGGCGGCGGCCCGGCGGCCGCGGCGCTGGTCGCCGGCGAAAGCAATATGTATTTCTCCTGCATCTCCGCGGCGATTCCGCATATCAAGGCAGGCCGATTGACGCTGCTGGGTATTACCACGGCGGAGCGCTCGTCACTCTTTCCGGAATCACCGACCGTGGCGGAAGCCCTGCCCGGCTTTGTGATGGGCTGCAACACGGGGCTCTTCGGCACCGGCGGCACGCCGGCGAGAATCCTCGACCGCATCCATGCCGACGTCATGAAGGCGGTGGAGCAGCCCAAGGTCAAGAGCGTGCTGACATCCAATGCCGCCGAAGCGTCGACCTTAACGCGTGAACAGTTCAAGGCCTATGTGCTGGACGAAATCAACGCCTGGGGCAAGATCGTGCGCGCTGCGGGGCTCACGGTCGACTAGTCCGCATCAGCGGTAACGCCTTCGCTCCGCCTGCGGGGCGAGGGGCAACAGACGGCGCGCTTTGCAGGGCGCCTGTTTTCGGCAACAAGACAATCACATCCGGGAGCATGAAGTGGTGGAACAGAAGCGGGAACTGAACGGAAAAGTTGCGCTGGTCACCGGCGCCTCGCGCGGCATCGGTCGCGCGATTGCATTGCGACTCGCAGCGGAGGGCGCGGCGATTTACCTTGCTGCCGACAGCACCGAAGCCGAACTGGAAGACACCGCCGGCGCCTGCCGCAGTGCCGGCGCCCCGCAGGCGCAGTGGGGCCTGCATGACCTGTTGCAGCCGGATGCGGCGGAGGCGATGATCGCCACCGCCCACGGACGCATGGGCCGCATCGACATCCTCGTCAACAACGCCGGCATCCGCGCACGCAAGGCCTTCGGCACATTCACCCATGACGAATTCGACCGCCTCGTTGCGATCAACCTGCGCGCCCCGTTTTTTGCCAGCCAGGCCGTACTGCCGATCATGCGCGCGCAGGGTGGCGGCCATGTTGTGCACATTGCCAGCCAGCTCGGCATCGTCGCGTCGAAGTTCGGTGCGATCTACAGCCTGACCAAGGCCGGCCTGATCCAGCTGACGCGGTCGATGGCGTTGGAACTGTCGGCGGAGAACATCTCGGTCAATGCCGTATGCCCCGGCCCGATTTCCACCGAAGGCTTCATGGCCGGGCGCAACCCCGGCGAATTGGAGCAGCGCGCGCGCGACGTGCCGATCGGCCGCTTCGGTACGGTGGAGGAAGTGGCAGGCGCGGTGGCCTTCCTGGTGTCGAAGGATTCCGCCTATGTGCGCGGCCACGCGCTGGTGATGGACGGCGGCTACGTCATCCACTGAAGCCCGCGGGGGCGGCGCCCCCGGAGCCGCCGCGATCAGCGGTGCAGGTCGCGGCTGATGAATTCGCCGTTGAGCGGCGCGGACAGGTCGCTGGCGAGAAACACCACCACGTTCGAGAAATCATCCGGCTGATAGACATTTCCTGCGGCGAGCAGGCGCTTGATGTCTTCCTCGGACTTGCCGACGCGCCACAGCGGCGTATCGGTGGCGCCGGGCCCGAAACAGTTGATGCGTACTCCGGAGTTCAGGATTTCGAGCGAGGCCGCGCGCGTGAAGCCCATGATTCCGGCCTTGGACGCCGAGTACGCGGAGCCCTTCGGCTGGCCGCGGATGCCGGTGCCCGACGCGGTGCTGAGGATCACGCCCTGCTTGCGCGGCAGCATGCGGCGCATTGCGGCGCGCGCACCAAGGAACACGCTTTTCAGGTTCAGCGTGATCACCTCGTCCCACAGTTCCTCGGTCATGTCGACCACGGGGCAGCGCGGGAACATGCCCGCGATGTTCAGCAGTACGTCGAAGGAGCCAAAAGCCGCCTCAGTGCGGTCGAACAGCTCCTCGAAGGCGGCGGCCTTGGTCACATCGCCCTGCACCGCGATTGCCTTGCCGCCGGCTTTGGTGATGGCATCGACCGTGGCCTGCGCAGCGGTGGGGTTGATGTCCGACACAGCCACGGATGCGCCGGCCTTCGCCATCGCCACGCCGTAACAGAGTCCCAGTCCGCCGCCGCCGCCGGTCATGGCGACAGATTTGCCTTCGAGCATTCTCATGGTTTCGCCTTTGTGCAGGGTGGAGGGTGCGGGAAAGGATAACGAGTCTACCGGGGCAATACAAGCCGGCTTCCCCGGCTTCGCTCGTGATCAGAACCCGACGACGGCAAATCAATGGTTGAGCGTGCCGCTCAGCCCGGCAACGGCATGAACGGCGCATCGATGGCGCCGACCTTCACATAAATCAGCGCGCCTTGCGGGCCGGAGCGCGGCGTGTGGCGGCTCCAGCGCGGATTGCGCAGCCAGGTGCCGGCCGGGTAATCGCCGGCTTCATCCTGGAACAAACCTTCGAGCACCAAGATCTCTTCACCACCGGGGTGCATGTGCATGTTGAATTGCGTATCCGGCGCCCAGCGCACCAGCGCCGTGCTGACGCCGTCATGCTCATGCAGCGGCATCACGCTCAGGCCCGGTACCAGCCCGGGCCGCCACGCGGCGGTGGATGTCGCAATGCGCACCGGCTTCAGATCATTTGCCGCGAACTGCCAGAGTTTGACGAACAGCGTGCAGCCTTCACGCGAGAACGGTGCATGGCGGGTGCCCGGCGGGTTGCGCAGATAAGTGCCCGCCGGATAATCCCCGTGCTCATCCGAGAACACGCCGTCGAGCACGAGGATCTCCTCGCCGCCGTGATGCACATGTTCATCAAAGCGTGAACCAGCGGCGTAACGCACGATGCTGGTGGCGCGCGCCACTTCATCACCGACACGATCCAGCATGCGCCGGTCCACACCGGGCAGGGGTGAGGGCGTCCATGCGGCATCGGCGGCGTGCTGCGCGACACGCAGTTTGAAATCGCTGTTGAGGTTCATGCGGGCATTCTAGGTGAAAGCGCAGCCGCAAGCGGATTGCGGCTGCGGACCGGGATGCAGGGAAAGAAATCGACCCCGGTTTTTTTACTGTACGCTTAATCCAGCCGTATTCCAGCCTGCTTGATCAGCCGTCCCCATTTATCCTGTTCGGCGCGGAGGTGGGCGGCAAAGTCCGCCGGTTTCCCGCCGACAGCCTCCGACCCGAGCACGGCCAGTTTCTCCCGGACATCGGCCATCTGCATGACTTTGCTGAAATCGCTGTGCAGGCGTGTGACTGCCGCCTGCGGCGTACCGGTGGGGGCGACAACCCCGAACCATGAAGTGATCTCGTAACCGCGCAGCGCGGATTCATCCATCGTCGGTACTTCCGGCGCGGCCTGCGCCCGTTTCATTCCAGTCACCGCCAGCGCACGCAAGCGTTTGGCCCGGACGTCACCGAGCACGGCGGTCGTGTTGTGGAACATGAAATCGACCTGTCCGCCCAGCAGTTCCGTGCGCGCGTGACCACCGCCCTTGTACGGCACGTGCACGGTGTTCACACCGGCCATCATGTTGAACAATTCACCGGCGAGATGCGTGGCATTGCCGTTTCCGGCTGAGGCGTAGTTCAGCTTGCCCGGGCGCGCTTTTGCCAGCGCGATCAGTTCCCGGGCCGACTTTGCCGGCACCGACGGGTGCACCACCAGCATGTAATGGCCCGTGGTCAGCAGGCTGATCGGCACAAAATCGCGGCTCATGTCATAGCCGGATTTGCTGTCGGGAATGCTGCCGCTGATGGCATGCGCCGGCGTCGCCAGAAAGAGGGTGTAACCGTCAGGTGCGGAACGGGCTGCGAATGCGGCGCCGAGATTGCCGCCGGCACCGGCACGGTTGTCGACGATCACCTGCTGTCCCAGTGCCTCGGCAAGTTTCGGACTGACCACGCGCGCCACGATATCCACACCGCTTCCCGGCGATGAGGCCACCACCAGCCGCAGCGCTTTGGTCGGATAGGTTTGTGCCAAGGCTGCTGAAATACCGCTGAAAAACGTGAACAGAATGCACAGTGTCAGGCTCGTGATGCGTGGCATTGGCAAGCACCTCCTCGGGATTGTTATTTTTGCGTTACGCGTGCAAACCGCATTATCACACGCGACCCCGCCGGTTCGTGACAAGGCATGCATCAGAATAAATAGGGTCAGTGTAACTTTTCAGACTACTGGGCCTGGAGTGTGGCGATAAAGCTTATGCATTGCGCCCATCCCGATGCCAAGCGGACCGAGACTCAATCTGGCAGATGTGCCGCAGCACGTTATTCAGTGAGGCAATAATCACCAGGCGATCTTCTTTGCGGATGCAGATTACCTTTTCTACCTCGAATGCCTTGGGGGCAGAGCTATGAAATAGGGCTGCGGATCTACGCCCAAGGACGCAGTCGAGCGGGTATTGGCTTGTTCAGTAAGACCGCCGAAACGAGGGCGACCAAAACTGATTGAGTCGTCTGCGGAAGCAGTTTCGGCGGTGGAAAAGTCACACCGACCCTATTTATTCTCGATCAGGTTCCCTGACAAGATGCCTGAGCGGCCGCCCGTTTGCGGGTGCGCCACTCGGTGACGTAGCGCCAGCCTTCGCTGCACGGCACACCGCCGCGTAGTGCGCCGGCCTCGGTGTTCCCGAACAGCAGATCATAGTCTTTGGGCAAGGGGCGGCTGCCGGGAACTGCGAGCCACAGACGCAGCAGCAGGCGCTTTCTTTCTATTTCAGGATGGTCTACGTAGTCCGTTCGTGCGTGATAGATCAGGTGATTGTTGAGAAGCTGTATATCGCCTGGCTCGAACGTCATATTGAGCACGAGTTCATCCGCGAGCGCGCCGAAAAGCTCAAGCGCCTCTTCCTGCGCGGGCGTAAGGCGCGGCACTTCCGGAAATTCCTGTGCAGTGCGGATATACGCTGGTGAAAACAGCCCGGTGAAATGCCCTTCTTGAAAGCTGAACACTGGTTTCGGATACGCGCGTGATTCACCCGGTGCTTCGTCACCCTGACGGCTGTTGAACCAGTCCGCATAGAAGACGTCGATGAGGTCGGGCCGCCGCAGCAGGATCTCGTTGTGTATCTGCGCCGCGCTCACGATCCGGCTGTAGCCGCCCGACCTGGATTTGCGCACGCAGAGCAGGCCGACCACATCGCAGCGGTCGCTATGAAAAGGCAGCGACCCTGAAGTCTTGGATCCGCGCCGCTTCGTCGCTTCGACTTCTTTGCCTTCGTCCTCGACGATGCCGAGCAGCTCGCCGCGCCCGCCTTGCGACACCGCCGTCCCGAGATGGGTGCCGATGCCCCAGTAAACGGAGCGCAGGTCTGCAGGCGAATACGCGACCGGCAGACCGCGCAACAGGACCATGCCGCGACCGGTCTCGAGCTCCTGCGCAATGACAGCCAGCTCGCTTGAGAACTGCGGAAGTGGAAAATCCTCGCGCGTGATATCCGACCATTCGAGCCCGCGCTGTTTGACGCTTTGCAGTGCAGTGTCGATCTCCTTCAGCTCCCCCGGGCGGAAAGGACGTATCCATTCGGTGGAATCCTGAAGATCCGCGCCCGTCCAGGCGAAGGACGCGACGATCTTTTTATGTTTTCGCAGCTCCATCATTCCTCCTGTAACACTTCAGATTGATATCGCAATGTCATGCGCCCGCGTCAGCCGTCCAGCTTGATCCCGGCATCCCTGATCACCTTTTGCCACTTTTTGAGATCAGCGCTAATCACCGACGCAAACTGTTCGGGGGTGCTGCCGATCGGCTCGGCGCCGTCATTCACAAACTGATTTCTGACGGCCGGGTCCTGCAGTGTGCGCACTATCGCCGCATGAAGCTTCGCGCTGACGTCGCGCGGCGTCGCTGCGGGCGCGAGCACGCCAAACCACTGCACCACCTCGAAGCCGGGTACTCCCGCCTCTGCAATCGTCGGAATATCGGGGGCGACCGTTGCGCGTACGGCGCTGGTCACGCCATAAACGCGCACCTTGCCGTTTTTCGCATGCGGCAATGCGCTCAGGAGATTCGCCATCATGAGCGATGTGTGGCCGCCCAAGAGGCTCGTCAACGCCGGCCCTTGCCCTTTGAACGGCACGTGCACCATCTTCAGCCGCGCAGTGTGATTGAAAAGCTCCATCGCGAGATGCGGATTGCTTCCCGCGCTGCCGGCGGCAACATTGATCTGGCCGGGTCGCGTGCGGGCAAAAGTGATCAGCTCTTTCACGTTGCGTGCAGGCACCGACGGGTGCGCGATGAGAAGATGCGGCACCGTGACCACCTGCGAAATCGGCGCGAGGTCTGTCTCCACGTCATACGGCAGTTTCGGATAGAGATACGGAATGCTCGTGATTGAGCTGATCCCCATCAGCAGTGTATAGCCATTGGGCGGCGCGCGCGCGACCAGCTCGTTGCCGATGATCGTGCCGCCGCCCGCACGATTCTCAACCACGACCGACTGTCTGAGAAGCTCGCCAAGCTTCGGCGCAATGGCTCGCGCGGAGAAGTCGGTGCCGCCGCCCGGGGAGGTCGGCACGACCAGGCGCACAGGCCGTGACGGATAGGTCTGCGCGTGCGCGATGCCGGAAGCGGTGATCCCGCATGCCGTCAGAACCAACAGCGCGAGTCGGAATGTCGATATAGGCTGCGACATCTTTACTGCCACGCCACTACGGCAGACTTTGCGAACATTCAGTATTTGCATGAGGGTCAGACATTTATCAATCTCGGCTGACATCAAGTCACCGGTTCTTGGCCGAAATGCCGCTTTTTTCATTTATAAGATTGTTCGGCGTCTGACGTGACACACCGAGGGCCGGAGCGGCGTCAGTAATCGTCAAGCCGAGCTCTTCTATTTCGCGCTTCACGAGCGGTCCCGGATGCGACGGATACTTCATCAACATGCTTCGCCCTCCTTACGGTTACGCCCCACTATTGGTAATCCACCAGGTCGACGTCGTAACAGTCGCCATCATCGAATCGGCAAATGATGCGCTAGTTCGCGCGCACGGTAACAGACCACAAACCTTTGAGCTCGCCCTTCAGTCGATGCAAACGCAATAATGGCAGGCTGAATGCCCGCATCGTTTCGGCCGCCGACATGATGAACAGTACCTTTTCTATACAGCTCGGTCTGATCCGCGCTTACACCACGGGCATCACTCACCTCAAACGGCTTTCTCAGGCTCTTGTGTCGAAAGCTTCTGATTATCCAATCGAATGTAGTCTGACAACAATAGCTTGTCAACGAGATGGTCAGGCATTTTCCATCTCTTGAATTTCATCAAACTTATTCGGTGAAATGAATCAGGGTTAAAGCTACCGGAGTCGAATTTTTGGAAAGATAAATCAACTCCGGTACCTTTGACTGTTGGGCGGTGGTGGCATTGATGGATGGCCGCAGCAGGACGGAGGCGGCCCACGAAACAGGATTTGCCGATTCGGCGCATCTCAGCCGCACCTTTCGGTAGATGTTCGGCATTTCGCCGGTGATGCTGATCAGGGAGAAGCGGTGGTCAATTAAAGAAATCAGCTCCGGTGTCTTTGGATTAGTACCCTTGGATTCCCATAGTGTGTATATTTACTGCTCCTTGGGGCCGTCGAATTTCAAGTCCCCCTGTACTTCCTGCTCATCAGAGCTAAGCAGCTTTACGAATTCCCACCCCTATTGGAAATCACTGTTATGAGAAAATTACTTTATCTACTGGCCTTCGGATTCGCGAGCGCCTTTTCTTTACAGGGATCAGCGGCCACCCTTGCGATTGGAGCAGAGGTATATCTACCTCCAACAGACCGATCTGATTCCCCTAGCGACCCAACTGCGGCAGCGACCAGAGCCGCAGCTGACAAAGCCGCAGCTGACAAAGCCGCAGCTGACAATGCCGCAGCTGACAATGCCGCAGCGGGCAGAGCCGCAGCGAACAAAGCCTCAACTGACAATGCCGCATCGGGCAGAGCCGCAGCGGATAAAGCCGCAGCGGTACCCGCACCCGCAGACTTTCCTGTGCTGTGGGTCCCCGCGGCTAATGGCACGGTGCCTGCCAACGCCATCATCGGCGGCAATGAAGCCGGGCGCCCCTTGCCCGTGTGCCGCGCCATTTATAACAAGGGCGTGCACCCCGGCAAAGTTGTGGGTAAAAACTGCAACTTTGGCTATGGCGGCAAAGAGGTGCTGGCACCGCAATACGATGTGCTGGTGGGCAACCCCGCCGTTCTGAATAAAAGTCCGCAGCTGGTTCGCTGGATCGCGGCCCAGGGCGGACAGGTGCCGCTGGGTGCTTTCTTTGGCGCCTATGAGCCGGGTCGTCCTATTTTGCCGATCTGCCAGGCACCCTACCAGGGCGGCGTGCACGTCGGCAAGGTGGTTGGTCGCAACTGCAACTTCGGCTACGGCGGGCTTGAGGTGCTGTCGCCCCAGTACGCGGTGCTGGTGGTTGGATAAAATCCGGGTGTGTCTGCAACTGGGACGGGTCCGGTTGCCATGGCTTTAGCACAGGAGAATTAATAGGGTCAGCGTAACTTTTCAGACTACTGAGTTGAGTGTGGCGATAAAGCTTATGAAATGACTCCGGTACCTTTGATTGAATAGGGGTCTCGTTGGAGGTTTGAAATCAGAATAACTGCCAGGGCATCGGATCAAAGACGTAAGCATCGCCGTTTTTGCGCAGGCGGCCGATGCCCGGGAATGGCAGGTGCACCGCGGCAAGTGGGATGCCCTCCTTTATCGCCGTATCAAAAATCGACAACCGCGTGGCGCGCGCCTTGGCCTGGTCCCAGTCAAATGCCACGGTAATTTCCGGACGCGGAAACTGTACCGGCGCAACATGTATGGTGTCGCCGATGGCCAGCATGCGCGCCGAACCCGACAGCACCATGAAGCAGCTATGCCCGGGCGTGTGGCCGGCGGCGTCAACGGAGCGAATACCCGTGGAGAGTTCCTCACCCAGGCTGAACGGCCTGATGCGTGCGCCATAGGCGGCAACCGCGCGCTTGGCCGGGATAAAGCGGGCTTTCTGGTTTTCCGGGACTTTGGCTTCCTCCTCCGGGCTGGTCCAGTAGTCCATGTCGGCCTTGGCGATACGCAGAATCGCGTTGGGAAACATCGCCGTGCCTTCGGGGGTAACGGTACCGTGCAAATGGTCGCCGTGCATGTGCGTGATGTAGACCTCGTCAATCTGCCCGGGCGCTATGCCCGCGGCGGCAAGGCATTGCGGCAGGCGGCCTGCGGTCGGTCCGAGCATCTTGGCGCCACCGGCATCGAGCAGCACCAGTTTCTCCCCGGTGTTGACAAGAAACGTGTTGACCGGCAGGCGCATCGGCGCCGGCGGCCAGTCGCCCGCAGTCAGCAGCGTCTTTACCAGTTCCGGATCGGCCTGCAATACGCTGGGCGGGACTTCGATGAATCCGTCCAGCATCGTGGTGATCTCGAAATTGCCGAGCTTCATGCGGTGGACACTGATGGCCTGGCTGCCGGCCATCGGCGCCTTGCCAAACGCCGACGGAATCAGCGCCGGACAAATGGACAGCGCGGCACCCGAAGTGCCCGCGAACAGCATGCGGCGACGGACGGTACTCACGGAATCAGACATGGTTTCTCCACTGTAATAAATAGGGTCAGTGTACTTTTGGAATAAAAGGGGCCGGGCTCGATCGACTTCAGAAAATCGAGTCCGGCCCCCTTTTATTTTTACGGTTGTTGAGTCGACTCGAGCGCTATCGGAATTTACGATTCAACCGCCTCCATATGCAGCTTCAAGCCCAGTGCCTTGCACACCTTCATCACCGTGGCAAAACTCGGGTTGCCTTCCGGCGATAGCGCTTTGTACAGCCCCTCGCGAGTGAGGCCGGTGTCGCGCGCGAGCTGCATCATGCCGCGGGCGCGTGCGAGATCACCAAGCGCGCCGACCACCAGCGCCGGATCGCCGTCTGATTCGTCAATGGCCGCCTGCAAGTACAGCGCGCATTCCTGCTCGGTTCTCAGATAAGTCGCTGCGTCATAAGGGCGTGTCATCAGTTTTTTGGCCATGAGGAACTCCTAAAGCATGCGCGCCAGTTTCAGCGCGGTTTTGATGTCCTTGTCCTGCGTCGGTTTGGCGCCAGCGGCCAGCAAAACCACCAGCAACGCGCCGCGCTTGACGAAATAAACCCGATAACCGGGGCCGTAATCAATGCGCATTTCGGAAACACCTTCACCCACCGGCTTTACATCGCCGGGGTTGCCGTAGCGCAGACGGAGAATGCGCGCCTGCACCCGCGTCCGCGCCTGTGCGTCGCGCAGCTATTCAAGCCATGCCGAAAACTCCAGCGTTTCGCGGATTTCGATCACGGGCGCAGGTGTAAACCATGGTTCGCAACTGCGCAAGCGAGCCGCAATCGTGTGAGTTCAACCGCAGGAAGGCGAGTCAGCCCCCTTCAGTAATTCCGGTCAACCGGCAGCGGCATGAACGGCGCATCGCCGCCTTCCCGCTTGTTTTACGTATTTAATGCTTTGCGTACTGAATGTCTTAAGTGCTCAATCAAGCTTCGCGCCCGACGTCTTGATGACCTTTGCCCATTTGGCGACCTCGGCGCGCAGATAGACGCCGAATTGATCCGGGCTATCCCCAACCGGTTCTGCGCCTTGGGCGAGAAATCTTTCGCGGGCATCAGCCGACTTGACCGAGCGCACGATCACCGCATTCAGGCTGTTGATGATGTCGCGGGGTGTGCCGACGGGTGCCAGCACTGCATTCCACGCGGAGGCTTCGAAACCGGGGAATCCCGATTCATCAAACGTCGGCAGCTCCGGAAAAGTCTCGGCGCGCTTCAGGCTGGCCACGGCGAGCGCACGCAGGCGCCCGCTTTTTACATGCGGTGTGGCGGACGGCATGGTGGAAACCAGCGCCTGTGTATTGCCGGCGATCAGGTCCACCAGCGCGGGCGCGACACCCTTGTAGGGCACGTGGATCGTGTCCATGCCGCCGACGCTGTTCTTCAGCAGTTCCGCAGCCAGATGCGAAGTGCTGCCGCCGCCGGACGACGCGAAGACCAACTGGCCCGGCTTGGTTTTGGCGAGTGCCACCAGCTGCTTCACTGTTTTCACCGGCAGTGACGGATGCACCACAAGCATGTTGTGCACCGCCGCGATGCGTGTGATGGGCGAGAAATCGCGCAGCGGGTCGTATCCCATCTTCGGATACAGGCTGACGTTGGTCGAGAACGAAGCCGACACCACCAGCAGCGTGTAGCCATCCGGCGCAGCCTTGGCTGCCAGCTCATTGCCGATGTTGCTGTTGGCGCCGGGGCGGTTATCCACAGTGAACTGCTGCTTGAACGCTTCAGTGAGGCCGGGCGCAATGAGGCGGGCCATGATGTCAGTGGAGCCGCCCGGGGGAAAGCCGACGATCATGCGCACGGCTTTTGACGGATAGGGTGACTGTGCGGAGGCCGTTCCTGCAGAAAGCGTTGTACATGCAGCAATCAGTATCAGCGATAGCAGCTTCATGGTCGGACCCCGTGAATGTTTCAA
>CAIZLW010000193.1 GCA_903933915.1 uncultured beta proteobacterium
ACGGCCGAATATGGCCTTGGGCGGCATCACGCCCATGCAGAAATTGAAGCTCGCTGCTTAACTCCACTTCTGGCTGATACTCTTTTATGGGGGGATTACCGGATCAACCGGGCCGACACGTTGCAGCACGGCGAAGGCCGGTTGGGCCAGTGCCAGTGCAACGCTGGCCGCAGCCAGTTTTCTTGCAAAGGGTTTCATGAAAGCTCCTTGATAAAAGTTGGGCAGTCAACAAAGTTGCTGATGCCGCTGTTCCAGTGATGCCGTTTTCCTGCGATGCCGCTGTTTCTGCTATTTCTGCTATTTCTACTAATTCAGCGCTTTTGTGCTTTCCACTTGTTGCACCGACACGGCGGATACCGCGAATATTGCCGCCATCACTTTAAATAATCGGAACAATCAGTAAATGTAATAATAAATAAAATTACTAAAGTACTCAATGGGTTTCTGCTTTTTTTATTATATTTATCATTTATTCAGAAAAATATTGTTAAGTCATTGTTTTTAAAGCAATTATTAACTTGGCTACACTGGGGCAGGGCTGGGTCAGGGGCTGCAAACAGCCCTGTCCGGCAAAAACTTCAAGGATTTTTGTCATTTCCGGGATGCCCATGCGCATTGCGGAGGGCAAGGGGCCTGGTGCAGGCCGGGACGCTGGCCGGCGGACACACTGGCCATTCGTCGCGGCGGGATGCGCCGGGGATGGCGCGAATAGGGCCATCATGACCCTGCCGGACTGGCGCGACGCGGCTGTGCGCAAACCCGGGTGTCGGGCATAAAAAAACCGCCGATTACTCAGCGGCTCAACATCGATTCACCCACGGCACAGGACGGCGATGCGCAATTCCAGCGTCATGCAATCCGCAGCGTCCTGGGCTAAGCCTTGTTAACCGGAAACCGGGCCGATGATGACGGCAATGTTCGCCGGCCGGCCACAAAAAACGCCGTGCGCCGGCGTTTTTTGTGGAACCCGTGCTGCACGGGCATGACAGCGATCAGGCCTTGATCAGCTTCTCACATTCCTTGCGGCAGTCGGCGCAGGCTTCCAGGCAGTCCTTGCAGGCCGCGTGCTTGTCGGCGTGTTTCTTGCACTCCGCTTCGCAGTCCTTGCATACGCGTGCGGCAATGCGCGCCATGTCGCGGATATACGGCGATTCCTGCGCCGCGAGTTGCTGCAGCGAGGTGCATACCGCGAGTAGCTGGCTGACGCTTTTGGCGCAGGCCGCCATCGCCTTGTCGCCCTCGCCCATCAGCATGATG
The DNA here is from genome assembly GCA_903933915.1 of uncultured beta proteobacterium. Taxonomy (GTDB): domain Bacteria; phylum Pseudomonadota; class Gammaproteobacteria; order Burkholderiales; family SG8-41. The sequence continues at coordinate 1,258 of CAIZLW010000193.1, forward strand.
CAGTGGGACAGGCAGACCTGGCCTTTTTCGATGCAGATGCCCGAGGAAATCATCACCGGGGTGAACGCGGAACCGGCGTGATGATGGTGGCCGCCCTTTTCCGGCTCCTTGGCCTTGGTCGCGGTTTTGACTTGCGCCATGACTTGACCCGCGGTCATTGCGAGGGCGACAGCCCCGCTACCCAACAACATGTCTCTTCTGATCATGAACACTCCCGGATGAATACCAAAAGACCGCAGTGCCGGAAGCCGCTTGCGCGAATGTCGGACCGTCGGATGAAGCCACGCCGCATTTTCGTATGGCAGTGGTTAATTTGCAAAATTTCGCGCGCAGACCGGCAGGCCATCAGGCCTGCGCCGCATCTCAGCCGGCGTCCAGATGCTGGCGCAGCATCGCGTCCAGTTCCTGAATCGAGAACGGCTTGGACAGGTAATCGTCCATGCCGGCAGCCCGGCAGCGCGCCTGCTCATCTCCGGTCACCGAGGCGGTGACGGCGATAATCGGCAGGCGCCGGCGCCCCGTTCGTACTTCGAAGTCGCGGATCGCCGTTGTCGCGGCATAGCCATCCATGCCGGGCATGTGGCAGTCCATCAGCACCACGGCATAGTCGCCCTGCTCGACTTTCCGAATCGCCTCAGCGCCGTTGCCGGCGGTATCGACGCGATAACCCATGCGTTCGAGTCCGATGCGAATGATGGTCTGGTTGACCGGCGTATCCTCGACCACCAGAACGGCGGCGCCGCCGGCGCGCACGCTATTCGTGGCGGTGGCCGGCGCCGGTTCCGTAGTCGCGGGTAACGCCGTTGCCGCTTGCAGGGGCAGGCTGAAACGGAAGCGCGACCCGCGGCCAAGGCTGGATTCAAGCTCGATCTCGCCGCCCATCAGCCGGACGATCCGCGCTGAAATCGACAAGCCGAGCCCGGTACCGCCATAGGTTCTGGCAACGGAATTGTCCGACTGCATGAAGGGATCAAAAATCGTTTGCAGGCGATCCGCAGGGATGCCAACGCCGCTGTCTTCCAGCGCCACATGCAAAACCTGCGGATCAGGCTGCCAGGCGCAGTGCAGGCGGATGTGCCCCGCCTCGGTGAACTTCACGGCATTACTCACCAGATTCGACAACACCTGGCGCAGACGCGCCGGGTCGCCGATCAGCGCCGCGGGGATGTTTTCGCGGGTCAGCGTCATCACCAGGCCCTTGGCCGCAGCCCCGGGGCTGAACAGGGCGACCACATCCCCGACCAATTCGCCGAAATCGAATGGGGCCGCTTCGAGTTCCATTTTCCCGGCTTCAATCTTGGAGAAGTCGAGAATCTCGTCAACAACCTGCAGCAGGTGGCGGGCCGAGCGGGCTGCCAGCTGCAAATGCTCGCCCTGCTGCGGCGGCAGATGGTTCCCCTGCAGCAGTTCCAGCATGCCCAGCACGCCATGCAGGGGCGTGCGGATTTCATGGCTCATCTTGGCGAGGAATTCCGACTTGGCCTGGCTCGCCTGTTCGGCGGACTGCCGGTAATGCCGTTGCAGGTTTTCACTGGCGGTCACTTTGGCAATCTGCTCGCGGATGCGGGCTGCGAGCTGCCTGAAATCATCGGTCAGCGCGCCGATCTCGTCGGAGCCCCGGTACGTCAGTTCGATGCCGTAATCGCCATCCTGCATTTTTCGCGTGGCTTGACTCAGTGCGATCAGCGGAGCGGTGAGCCGGTAGCTGATCCATGCGAACAGCACGGAGAACACCAGGACAATGATCAGCCCGACCCCCAGCGCGCCGAGCAGCAGCGAGCGGCGGGCATCGGCAATCAGGGTTTTCGACAGGCCGAATGCAATATGTCCAACAGCGTCCCCGTCCGCGGCAATGGCGCCGGAAAAATGGAAGGTGTGATCGGCGGCGGCGGCCTGCCGGCCGGCGGCAACCGCCGGCGGCACCGGGCCGTCGGCGGCAACCAGTTGTCGTTGCCGGTCGAAGGCCGCGATGTAATCGACGCCGCGCACCGCCCGGCTTTCGCGGATGACCGCTTCCACCGTGGCATAGTCCCGCTGCAGCAGCGGCGCCAGCAGCGCGGCGCCCAGCAGTACGCGCTGCTGCATCGCCGCCTCCTCCAGCTGCTCCTGCAAATAGCGCTCGAATATCAGTGAGGCAAAGCTGCTGAACACCACCATTGCCAGCGTCAACAAGCCGATGCCGGCGAGTATCAGCCTGCTGCGAAAACCGGTGGTGACGCCTGAGACCATGAAGCCGTAATCAATTCACAGGTTTGAGGGCGTTGCGCGTCGGCGCAACATAGGGGGCCAGCGCCTCGAGTTCGCCGGCCTTGACGGCGCGGATGCCCGCAAAGCCCGAGCGTTTGAAAAACTCCCGGCCCTGATCGGTGTCCGGGAATTCCAGAATGGCGCGACTGATGGCCTCGAGCTGCGGTGCCGGCAATGCCGGGTTAGCCATCACCAGGAAACCGGGAACGCGGGCAAACTCGGTGTGAATGCGCAGTTCCTTGCGGCCGTTTTCGCTGATCGCCCGGAATTCGCCCATGCTCATCATCGCCAGCGGCGCTTCACCGGAACGGATCAGGGTGCCCAGACTGTCTTCGTTGGCGCTGCGGGTCAGGCGAAAATCCCGCCCCTCCTCCAGACCGCGCTCGCGCAGCCACTGCAGTCCGCGCAACACCACCAGCGACTGCGGGTTGCCGACGGCGAGCAGTTTTCCGCGAAGCTGGTCGACGCTGTTGTTCAGATTACCCGCCGCCGACACCAGGATGCCGGGAATCTGCGGTTCGTAAATGGCGACGGGCCGCCATTTGTCATCGATCTGGTGCATCGCGCCCAGATTGGGCGCGGTGACCACCAGCTGATAGCTGCCCGATCGGGTTTCCGTGCTGAACGACCGGAAATCCGCCGCGGTGGCAATCTCGACCGGCGACTTCAGGGTGTCCTTCAGGTAGTCGCGGAAAGGCTGGTACATGGTCAGCAAGGCGCGGGCACTGACGTTGGGCAATACGCCCATGACCAGCGGCTTTTGCGGGGTCTGGGCGACTGCAGTAGCTGCGAAAAACGACAAGGCGAGCAGCCTCCATCGCCAGCCGTGGAAACAGCGGATATTGTTTGTCATCAGGATCACCCATCTTCACTGAGGGAAAGGAGTCGATGATATGTCAGAAACAACGCAACAATACGCCTGCGGAGCATTGTCCTGATGCAACGGCTGCGAATCTTCCAGCGGCTCTTAGCAATTGTTAGGAAAAAATGGCGGGGGGGGGGGAAGGGCACCCCGCGCTGGTAGTAGAATGGAAAGTGGTGGTGAGTTCCCGATGTCCGGTTGCCGCAGCACCGGGACCCGATCAGGGCCATCGGAATCCCAAACTTAACTTACGGTCAGGATTGCACATGAACCCTCGTTCCCCCGGCATTGGCAAATTCGTTTTCGCGCTGCTGATGGTTACCCTTGCGCCGGCGCTCGCTCAGGCTGCCGAATCAAAACCCACCGTCTACCGCTTCTCGCCGGTTAATCAATGGGACATCAACAGAACGGCGACCTACTGGAATCCGATCATTCAATATGTGTCCGAGAAAAGCGGCATCCAGCTGCAACTGAAAATCGGCCGCACCTCGGCGGACACCACCAGCTATGTGCTCGCCCAGGAAGTGGAGTTTGTATTTTCCAATCACCTGTTCAGTCCGGAGCGCGAAGCCCTTGGCTGGAAAGTGTTCGGCCGGCGCAACGCCCCGCCCCTGAAGGCACAGATCGCTGTTCCTGCGGATTCGGCAATTACCGCCATCGAACAGTTGCAGGGGCAGCAGATTGCATTTGCCGGCCCGGAGGCTTTCATCGGCTACAAGCTGCCCTATGCCCACCTGTTGGCGCGCAAGATCGAAGCGACGGCCGTGTTCGGTGGCAATCAGAATGCGGCATTTACCCAGATGTTCTCCGGAAAAGTGCAGGCCGTCGGCAGCAACTCCATGCTGATTGACGGTTATGCGGTCAAGGAAAACAAGAAATTCCGGGTGCTGTGGACCTCGGATGAATACCACGATCTAGCTCTGATGGCGTCATCGAAAAAAGTGGCCGAGAAAGACCTCAAGGCGATCAGCGCGGCATTCTTGGGGATGCATCAGGATCCCAAGGGCAAGCAAATTCTCCTCTCCGCTTCGGCCGAGGTCGGCCTGAAACAGGAAGCCTATTTCATCCCGGCCAGTGACGGCGATTACGCCAGCTACCGCAAGTTCTACCTGACCGCCCCGGCTTCATTGCGCTGACAGCGGCTGTTTTGCCCATGTCACGGCTTTTTTCCAGGATGGCGCCCGCATCACTCGTTTCAAGGGTGATGCTCTATTATGGGTTGACGCTTTTTCTGTTCCTTAGCATCACCGTCGCGTCGATGACTGCGCATGAATTTGAACAGGAAATCGAGACCTCGCAGCAGCAGGCCGTGATGATGATCGAGGTCCTGGCCCAGACCGTCGGCGACAGCGCGGTGATCGGCGACTATGACACTATCAAACGCAGCCTGGAAAAAGCGATTATCCGATCGGCTTTCGTCAAAGCCCAGTTCATCGACCTTGATGGCGGCCTCATTCAAAGCGTGGTGCCCCCCGGCAACGTCCAGTCAAGCCCGCAATTCCTGCAGAACTGGGTCGCTACACAGCTGTTTGACGTCAATAAGAACATCGGTATCGGCGGCAAGGATTACGGCGTCCTGCGCCTCAGCTTTGATGTGTCCGAAGTGTCGTCAAATCTCTGGGATGTGGTCAAAAAGGGACTGCTGATTGCCATAATCAGCCTTGTCGGCGGTTTGCTGATGGTCTGGCTGCCCCTGAAGCAATGGCTCAGCACCCTGCAGCGCACCCACGAGCTGGTTTCCGACAGCGGGGTCGCGGTCGGCACCGAAGACCCGTACCAGCTCATCGAGTCTGCGCCGCTGGAGTTCAGAAACACCCTGCGCTCGCTGGAAAAAACGGCGATTCAGCTTCGCTCCGAATTGTCGGATCGGAGAAAGGCGCTGCAATCCCTGAGGCAGCTGGTCGGCGATTTGCTGCCGCCTGATGCGGGCGTGATCGATGATGAGGTCGACCTCAACGTCCTGATTTCAACCATCACGATGCTGGTCAACGAACGTCAGGAAGCGACCCGCCAGTTGCAGGTCGCCAAGGAACTGTCCGACTCCACCAACCGGGCCAAAAGCGCCTTCCTCGCCAATATGTCGCATGAGATCAGGACGCCGATGAACGGCATCTTGGGCATGACCCAATTGCTGCAGGGGAACTCGGTCTCCGACCTGGAGCGACAGCAGTATGCCGCCATCATCCTCAATTCCGGCCAGATGCTGCTGAACATTCTCAATGACGTCCTTGACCTTTCAAAAATCGAGGCCGGCAAACTGCATCTGGTCGAGGAAAGCTTCAATCCCGTTACGATCGTCAAGGAAGTGGTCGACCTGTTCAGTGCCACGGCGACATCCAAAGGCCTGCACATCGATCTCGCCTTCAACGCCTTGTCCGGCAATCAATACATCAGTGACCCGGGCCGGCTCCGGGAAATGCTCTCGAATCTGCTCAACAACGCGCTGAAATTCACCAGCCAGGGCGGCATCAAGGTGGAAATCCGCGAGATTGAAACGGACGGCAGCCACTCGGTTATCGAATTCGCTGTCAGCGATGCCGGCCTCGGCATCGCCGCGGAAGACCAGCAGAAACTGTTCCTGCCCTTCTCGCAGTTGGATGCCTCCCCGACCAGAAAGTTTGGCGGAACGGGGTTGGGGCTTTCCATCGTCGCCGCGCTGGCGAAATTGCTGGGGGGGCATGTCGGCGTTGAAAGCAGCGTCGGGCAAGGCTCGCGCTTCTGGTTCACGATCAGGGCTGCCGTGGCCAGCCCCGGCAATACCGTGGGCAGGGATACGCCGGTCAGCAATCCGTTTTCGCTGGGCACTCTTGTGGTTTCCGGGCCTGTCCTGGTGGTGGAGGATATGGATACCAACCGCATGGTCATCAAGGCCATGCTCAAGCGCCTGGGTGTCCAGTGCGACATGGTCACCAACGGGCAGGAAGCGGTAGAACGGCTGTTATCGGAAAGCGTTCGTTACAAGCTGATCCTGATGGATGTGCAGATGCCGGTGATGGACGGGCTGAAAGCCACGGAAAAAATCCGCGACTGGGAGCGCCTGCATGCAAAACCCCGGACCCCCATCGCCGCACTCACCGCAGGGGCCTATGCTGAAGACCGCGAGAACTGCAGAAATGCCGGCATGGATGACTACCTCACCAAGCCGATCATGGTCAGTGAACTCAAGATGTTGATTGAAAAATGGCTGGTGACTGCGGGCGAGCGAACCGGCTCGCAGGCCGGGGATGGGGCCGCGTCACAGACAATGCCGCAAAACGCGAATTAACATCAACAAACCCGGCTCCGGATCACCTGCCCGGATCAAGCGTGAATGACCATGACGATCGATGAGGTGCACCGTGCAATCCGCTGATGAACTGGTGTTGTTGGTCGTCGAGGATCATCCCTTCCAGCGTCAGGCCCTCGTCCAGTTGTTGAAGTTGCTGGGCGCGAAAAAAGTCCTTGAGGCCGATAACGGCAGGCCGGCGCTTGACATCATCCGGCACCAGACCGAAGCCGAAAATCCGATCGACCTGGTGATCTGCGACATCGACATGCCGGATATGGACGGCCTGGAATTCCTGCGGCATATCGGGCGGAACCATCCCAAAACGACCGTGGCCATTTGCAGCGGCAAGGAACTGCCCCTGCTCAATGCAGCCCATCTGATGGCCCGGGAATATGGCGTGCACCTGCTGGGCGTCATCCAGAAGCCGTATACCCGCGAAGCCATCGGGTCCTTGATTGAGCGACTCCACCTCACCAAAGTCATTCCGAAACCGAAGCCCTTGTCGTCAACCGATGCGGCTTTCAGCATCGGTGAAATCCTCCATGGATTAAACAGCGCCCAGTTTGAGCCGTATTTCCAGCCCAAACTTTCGCTCCATACCGGCGCAATTGTCGGCGTCGAGGCCCTGGCGCGGTGGCACCATCCCGAGCGGGGCCTGATCGGGCCGATGTTGTTTATCGATCTGCTCGAACAACACAAGAAAATCGACGACCTGACCTTCCAGATGCTGTCCAAATCCGCCCAGGCGGCAAAGCGATGGCAGCAGCAGGGCATTAATGTCATGGTCTCGGTCAACCTGTCGCTGGTCTCGCTGACCGATTTCTCGCTGGCCGACAAAATCACCCAACTGGTGCTCGATACCGGGATCGAGCCGCAGAACATGATTCTGGAAATTACCGAAACGGTGGCGATGACTGAAGTGGCGCCGGCCCTCGAAAATCTCGCGCGACTGCGGCTCCGCGGCTTTGGTCTTTCGGTCGATGACTACGGCACCGGGTTTTCAAGCCTGCGGCAATTGACGCGGGCCCCGTTCACCGAACTCAAAATTGACAAGTCGTTTGTCACCGACTGCGCCAATGTCAAATCGCTGGCCGCCATCGTCAAGTCGAGCATCGACATGGCGCACAAACTCGGCATTGAAAGCGTCGGCGAAGGCGTCGAATCCCAAGCGGTACTGGATATGCTCCGGGTTCTGGGATGCGATATCGCGCAGGGCTATTTCATCGCCCAGCCGATGCCGGAGCGCGATCTGGTCAAATTTCTGCAGCCCTGATCAGGGCGCGGTTGCGCCGCCTTGCTGAATCAGGGCGCGGTTGCGCCCTGACCACCACTCAGCCCGTGATCTTTTCAAGCGCGTGTTTTTTGATGCGGTAGCGCATGGTGTCGCGGGAAATGCCCAGCAGTCGCGCCGCCTTGCTGAT
>CAIZLW010000194.1 GCA_903933915.1 uncultured beta proteobacterium
AGCCTATTGTGTTGACCTTAATTCCCCGCGTTCGCTATCATCAGCGGAGTCCGCACCGGTGTGCGCCGCAACGCGAGTTGCCTCTGAGCGGCCGCCGCCAAATCTCAAAAACCCAGGAAATTCAGGAGCTTCCAGATGAAACGACCCATGCGCGTAGCAGTGACGGGCGCTGCCGGCCAGATCGGCTACAGCCTGCTGTTCCGCATCGCCAGCGGCGAAATGCTCGGCAAGGACCAGCCGGTAATCCTTCAATTGCTGGAAATACCCGACGAGCGCGCGCAAAAAGCCTTGAAGGGCGTGATGATGGAACTCGACGACTGCGCCTTCCCGCTGCTGCAAGGCATGGTGCAGGCCTCCGATCCGATGGTCGCTTTTGCTGACGCTGACGTCGCCCTGCTGGTCGGCGCCCGCCCCCGTGGCCCCGGCATGGAACGCAAGGATCTGCTCGAAGCCAACGGAAAAATTTTCGCCCCTCAGGGTAAAGCGCTGTCCGAAGTCGCCAAACGCAGCGTCAAAGTACTGGTGGTCGGCAATCCGGCCAACACCAACTGCCTGATCGCGATGAAAAATGCGCCCAAACTCAAGCCGACGAACTTCTCGGCGATGATGCGCCTCGACCACAATCGCGCACTGACGCAAGTCGCCCAGAAAATCGGCAAACCCATCACCGACATCAAGAAACTCGCGGTCTGGGGCAACCACTCGGCCACGCAATACCCCGATGTGTTCCACGCCACCGCCGGCGGCAAAAAAATCTGGCCGATGATCAACGACCAGGCCTGGCTCGAAAACAATTTCATCCCGACCATCCAGAAACGCGGCGCGGCCATCATTGAGGCGCGCGGCCTGTCCTCGGCAGCCAGCGCTGCCAACGCGGCGATCGACCACATCCGCGACTGGGTCAAGGGCACCAAAGCCGGCACCTGGGTCAGCATGGGCATTCCGTCCGATGGCAGCTACGGCATCCCCAAAGGCATCATTTACGGCTTCCCCGTGACCTGCAAGGACGGCAAATACAAGATCGTCCAGGGCCTGAAGCAAAGCGAATTCAGCGTGGCGCGCATGAAAGCCACGCTGCAGGAACTGCAGGAAGAACGCGATGGCGTGCTGAGCCTGCTCGGCTAATCGAGCGTATGCCCCAAACCAAGCGGACCCTGCAGCGATGCAGCGTCCGCTTTTTTTGTTGTCCCGGAGGAGTAAGCCATGAGTAACGACGCACCCGTCACCGCTAAACCGAAAAAATCCGTCGCCCTGTCCGGCGTGCCTGCCGGCAGCACTGCACTGTGCACCGTCGGTCGCAGCGGCAACGACCTCAACTACCGCGGTTACGACATTCTCGACATCGCCGACACCTGCGAATTCGAGGAAATCGCATTCCTTCTGGTTCACGGCAAACTGCCCAACAGCGCCGAACTGCGCGGTTACAAAACCAAGCTGCAATCGCTGCGCGGTCTGCCCGCGGTGGTGCGCAAGGTCCTTGAACAACTGCCGCCGTCAGCGCACCCGATGGATGTCATGCGCACTGGTTGCTCCGCGCTGGGCGCGGCGATGCCGGAGCGCGAAGACCATGGCCACCCGGGCGCGCGCGACATCGCCGACCGGTTGATGGCCTGCTTCGGCTCCATGCTGCTCTACTGGTACCACTACAGCCAGAACGGCAAGCGCATCGACGTCGAAACCGATGATGATTCGATCGGCGGTCATTTCCTGCACCTGCTGCACGGCAAGCCCGCCCCGGCATCCTGGGTGCGCGCGATGCACACCTCGCTCAATCTCTACGCCGAACACGAATACAACGCCTCGACCTTCACCTGCCGTGTCATCGCCGGCACCGGCTCCGACATCTACTCCGCGATCACCGGCGGCATCGGCGCCCTGCGTGGCCCCAAACACGGCGGCGCCAATGAAGTGGGCTTCGAGGTGATGAACCGTTACGAGACGCCGGATGACGCTGAAAAAGACATCATGGCGCGCATCGCCAACAAGGAAGTCGTCATCGGCTTCGGCCACCCGGTCTATACCATTGCCGACCCGCGCAACAAGATCATCAAGGAAGTCGCGCGCAAGCTGTCGGCCGAAGCTGGCGACCTGAAAATGTTCAACGTCGCCGAGCGCATCGAAACGGTGATGATGCGCGAGAAAAAAATGTTCGCCAATCTCGATTGGTATTCGGCGGTGTCCTACCACCGCATGGGTGTGCCGACCCCGATGTTCACGCCGCTGTTCATCATTTCGCGCACCAGCGGCTGGTCGGCGCATGTCATCGAGCAGCGCATCGACAACAAGATCATCCGTCCGACCGCTGTCTATACCGGCCCCGAAGGCCGCAGCTTCGTCGCCATCAAAGACCGCAAATAAAAATCATCCATCAAGGCTCAACATGTCCGCACACATTTCCAACGTCCGCCCCAAACCCGATGCCGTGATCACCGACATCGCCGATTACGCCGCCAAAACCAAAATCACCAGCACCGCGGCTTACAACACCGCCCGGCTGTGCCTGATGGACACGCTGGGCTGCGGTTTCGAGGCCCTGTCCTACCCCGCCTGCACCAAGCTGATGGGACCGGTAGTGCCCGGCGCGACGATGGCCAACGGCGCCAAGGTGCCCGGCACCTCCTTCCAGCTTGACCCGGTGATGGCCGCGTTCAATATCGGCTGCATGATTCGCTGGCTCGACTTCAATGACACCTGGCTGGCCGCGGAATGGGGTCACCCCTCCGACAACCTCGGCGGCATCCTGGCCATGGCCGACTACCTGTCGCGCCAGGCCATTGCTGCCGGCAAAAAACCACTGACCATGCGCGATGTCCTCACCGGCATGATCAAAGCGCATGAAATTCAGGGCGTGATCGCGCTGGAGAACAGCTTCAACCGCGTCGGCCTCGATCACGTGCTGCTGGTCAAGGTGGCTTCCACCGCGGTGGTATCGAGCCTGATGGGCCTGACCCGCGATGAAATCATCAACGCCGTGTCCAATGCCTGGATCGACGGCCAGTCGCTGCGCACTTACCGTCATGCACCGAACACCGGTTCCCGCAAGTCGTGGGCAGCCGGTGATGCCACCAGCCGCGCGGTACGCCTGTCGCTGATGGCGGCCAAGGGTGAGATGGGTTATCCCTCCGGTCTCTCGGCCAAGGGCTGGGGCTTCTATGACGTGCTGTTCAAGGGCAAGCCGTTCAAGTTCACCCGTAGCTACGGTTCATACGTGATGGAAAACGTGCTGTTCAAGATTTCCTTCCCGGCCGAGTTCCATGCCCAGACCGCCGTCGAATGCGCAGTGCAACTGCATCCCCAAGTCAAAAACCGCTTGGCCGACATCAAGAAAGTGGTCATCACCACCCATGAGTCGGCGATCCGCATCATCGACAAGAAGGGTCCGCTGAACAACCCGGCCGACCGCGATCATTGCATCCAGTACATGGCCGCCATCGGCCTGATCAAGGGCAACCTGACGGCCGCCGACTACGAAGACGATGTCGCCCACGACCCCCGCGTCGATCAGTTGCGCGACAAAATGGAATGCGTCGAACACAAGCCCTGGAGCAAGGATTACCTCGACCCGCAGAAACGCTCCATCGCCAACGCCATCCAGGTGTTCTTCAAGGACGGCACCAAGACCAGCAATGTCGTCGTCGAATACCCCGTCGGCCATCGCCGCCGCCGCAAGGAAGGTGTGCCGCTGCTCGAAGCCAAGTTCCGCACCAATCTGGCCCGCAAATTCCCGGAAAAGCAGCGTGCCGCAATCTACGCCCTGTGTGCGGACCAGAAAAAGCTCGAAGCCACGGCGGTCAACGAATTTGTCGACCTGATGGTGATTTAAGGATATACATATAAATATCTGTTTTTATTGATATTTAATGCAATCCGTCTATCGGAATCTGGGGCGGGCACTACTGGCGCTTTTGCTGCTGTGCCCGCCCGGTTTTGCCATCGCGCAAGGCACCACCACCCGCGATGCCCAGACCCATTTCTTTGATGCCAATACCGGCGACCTCAAAGCCGAACTGGCTGACGCCAGGACCGCGGGCAAAAAAGCCATCCTGCTGATGTATGAACAGGAAGGCTGCCCGGGCTGCCTGTTCATGAAACAGCACATCCTCAACCGCGTCGACGTGCAGGACCTCTACCACCGCCATTTCGGCAGTTTTACCGTGGATATCAACGGTTCAGTGCCGCTGAAGGATTTCGGCGGTCGCGATATCACCGAAAAAGCACTGTCGATCCGCAGTAAAACCCGCGCCACACCCACCTTCGTATTCCACGATATGACAGGCACCGAAATTGTGCGCATCACCGGCGTGGTGCGGGATGCCGACGAATTCAAGCTGCTGGGGGAATTTGTCGCCAGCGGCGCCTACAAGCTTCGCCCCTTCGCCGAACACAAACAACTGCAGCTGAAAAACAAAGGCAGTTGATTCCGCATGGCGAACGCCGCCATGCCTGCGTTTTGGATTTATTCCGCCCCTGCAACGCCTTATAATCTCCGGTTTCCCTGCAGCCCTTCTCCGCACCTCTTTTTTCTTATTTCAGTACCTTTCATATCCAAGGAGCATCCGCGTGGCCAACAACGCTTTTAATTCACTTCGCGAATTCAAACTCAATTCGGGCAAGACCGGTAAGTACTACTCGCTGGCCGCGCTGGAAGAAGCCGGCCTCGGCAAGGTCTCCCGTCTGCCGGTGAGCCTGCGCGTGGTGCTGGAGTCGGTGCTGCGCAACTGCGATGGCGTGCGTATCGGTGAAGACCGCGTGCGCGAACTGGCGGGATGGCAAGCCAACGCCGAACGCACCCAGGAAGTTCCCTTCGTGCTCGCCCGCATCATGCTGCAGGACATGGCCGGTTTCCCCGCGCTGAACGATTTCGCCGCGATGCGCGCTGAAGCCAAGCGCCAGAACTTCGAACCGACCAGGATCGAACCGCTGGTTCCTGTAGATCTCGTCGTCGATCACTCCATCGTCGTCGACGTCAGCAACTCCAAAGACGCGCTGCGCCAGAACATGGAAATCGAATTCGAGCGCAACGGCGAGCGTTACACCTTCCTCAAGTGGGCCAAACAAGCCTTTAACGGCATCCGCGTGATACCGCCGGGCAACGGCATCTGCCACCAGGTCAATCTGGAATACCTGTCGCGCGGCGTCTGGGAAAAAGAAGGGGTCTACTATCCCGACTCCACCGTCGGCACCGACTCGCACACCACCATGGTCAACGGCATCGGCATTCTGGCTTGGGGCGTGGGCGGCATCGAAGCCGAAGCCGGCATGCTCGGCCAGCCCTACTACTTCCTGACGCCGGATGTGGTCGGCGTACACATGACCGGCAAACTGCGTGAAGGCGTCACCGCCACCGATCTCGTGCTGACCGTCACCGAACTGCTGCGCAAGACCAAGGTCGTCAACAAATTCGTCGAATACTTCGGTGAAGGCGCTTCATCGCTGTCGGCAACCGATCGCGCCACCGTCGCCAACATGTCGCCCGACTACGGCGCGACCTGCGGCTTCTTCGCCATCGACGAGACGACCCTTGAGTATTACCGCATGACCGGCCGTGAACAGCATTGCGACGCCATTGAGTCCTATCTCAAGGCGCAGGGCATGTTCGGCATTCCGAAAAAAGGTGAAATCGACTACTCGCAGGTCGTTGAACTCGACCTGTCGACGGTGCGCCCCAGCGTCTCCGGCCCGAAACAGCCGGAAGACCGCATCAACCTGGAAAACATCAAGAGCCGCTTCACCGAACTGTTCTCGAAACCGGTCGCCGAAAGCGGCTACAACAAACCCGCCGCCGACATGGCCAAGCGCTCCCCAGTCGCCAACGCGGCTATCGGTGACGTCGGCCATGGCGACATCGGCATCGCTGCCATCACCTCCTGCACCAACACCTCCAACCCGTGGGTATTGCTGGCCGCCGGCCTGCTGGCGAAAAAAGCCGTCGAAAAAGGCATGAAGATCCACCCGCGAGTCAAAACCTCGCTGGCCCCCGGCTCCAAAGTCGTCACCGCCTACCTGAAGGACTCCGGCCTGCTGCCGTACCTGGAGCAACTCGGCTTCTACGTGGTTGCGTATGGCTGCACCACCTGCATGGGCCTCGCCGGCCCGCTGGACAAGGACCTCGAAGATTCGATCGTCAAAAACGATGTGATCTCCGCAGCCGTGCTCTCCGGCAACCGCAACTTCGAAGCCCGCGTGCACCAGAGCCTGAAAGCCAACTTCCTGATGAGCCCGCCGCTGGTTGTCGCGTTTGCGCTGGCCGGCACCATCCTGAAAAACGTCGAAACCGATCCGCTCGGCAACGACAAGGACGGCAAGCCGGTATTCCTGAAAGACCTGTGGCCCACCGGGGCCGAAGTAGACGCGGTGATGAAGTTCGCCACCAACAGCGAAAACTTCAAACGCGAATACACCAATCTCGACGGGGCGAAAGACCTGTGGGACGCCATTCCTGAAGCCAAGGGCGCATTGTTCAACTGGGATCCGAAATCGACCTATATGCTCGAACCCCCGCTGTTCGAGGGCTTCAAAAAAGCATTGCCCAAGGTCAGCGATATCAAGGGCGGCCGCGCACTGGGCATTTACGGCAACAAGCTCACCACCGACCACATCAGCCCCGTGGCCCCCATCCGCAAAGGCACACTGGCCGGCGACTGGCTGGTGGCGGCGGGCAGTACCGATCTGTCGAGCTTCGGCTCGCGCCGCACCAACCATGAAGTGATGGTACGCGGCGCCTTCGCCAATCCGCGCATCAAGAACCTGCTGGTACCCGGCAGCGAAGGCAGCGTGACCCTGCACCAGCCCAGCGGTGACAAGATGACGATTTACGAAGCCTCCATGCGTTACCAGAAAGACCTGGTGCCCCTGTTCGTCTTCGGCGGCGAGGAGTACGGCACGGGTTCATCGCGTGACTGGGCGGCCAAGGGCACGCAAATGCTCGGCATCAAGGTCGTTGTGGCCCGCGGCTACGAGCGCATCCACCGCTCCAACCTGGTCGGCATGGGCGTGCTGCCCTGCCAGTTCAAGGGTGCAGACAGCGTGCAGTCGCTCAACATCACCGGCGACGACAGCTTCGATCTGATCGGGGTTGAAGGCGGCAATGTCAAACCCCTGCAGGATGTGACGCTGGTCATCCATCGCAAGGACGGCAGCACGCAAAACGTCACCGTCACGCTGCGCGTCGATTCGCCGATCGAGGTGGAATACCTCAAGCACGGCGGCATTCTGCCGTTCGTGTTGCGCGAACTGATGGCAGCGGCCTAAAACCACTCCCTCTCCCCGCAAGCGGGGAGAGGGTTGGGGTGAGGGGCTTCGCTGTGCTTCCCCTACCCTCACCCCGGCCCTCTCCCGCCCCAAGGCGGGAGAGGGTGTCGTACACCACTTGCCGATGAAAATTTGAACGAACCCGGAGTCAAAAATGCCCCAAGACACCTTCAAGACCCTCAAGGAATTCACCCCTTCCCCCGGCAAGACCGCCAAATACCACAGCCTCGCCGCGCTGGAAGCCGCGGGCTTCGGCAAGATCTCGCGCCTGCCGCGCTCGATCCGTGTGGTGCTGGAAGCGCTGATGCGCCACTGCGACGGCAAACGTGTCAATGAAGAACACGTCAAGGCCCTCGCCGCCTGGCAGCCCAAGGGTGCGCGCACCATGGAAATCCCGTTCATCGTCGTACGCATCGTGCTGCAGGATCTGATTGGCTTCGGCACGCTGAATGATCTCTCCGCCATGCGTGCAGCGGCAGAGCGCCTCGGTGTACCGCCGGGCAACATCGAGCCGCTGGTGCCGGTCGACGTGGTCGTTGATCACTCGGTGGAAATCGACGTCTACAACCGGCCGGACGCGGTGCAGATCAACCAGGAAATCGAATTCAAGCGCAACGCCGAGCGTTACCGCTTCGTCAAATGGGCGCAGGGTGCGTTCAAGACCGTGCGCGTAGTACCGCCCGGCAACGGCATCATTCACCAGATCAACATGGAACATCTGTCGCGCGGCGTCTGGGAAAAAGACGGCGTGTGGTTCCCCGACACCGTATTCGGCACCGATTCCCACACCACCATGGTCAACGGCATCGGTATCGTCGCCTGGGGTGTCGGCGGCATTGAAGCCGAAGCCGGCATGCTCGGCCAGCCCAATGCTTTCCTGACCCCGGATGTGGTCGGTTGCCACATGACCGGCAAGCTGCGCGAAGGCGTCACCGCGACCGACCTCGCACTCACCGTCACCGAGTTGATGCGCAAAGCCAAAGTCGTCGGCAAGTTCGTCGAGTTCTTCGGCGCAGGCGCCACCAACCTGACCGCCGCCGACCGCTGCACGGTGGCCAACATGGCGCCGGAATACGGCGCCACCATGGGCTACTTTCCGGTTGATGAAAAAACCGTCGATTATTTCCGCACCACCGGTCGCGAACCGGAACTGATTTCCGCCATCGAGGCCTATTACAAAGCGCAGGACATGTTCGGCATGCCGAAGTCCGGCGACATCGACTACACCGAAGTCATTGAACTCGACCTCGACAGCATCGTGCCCAGCCTCTCCGGTCCGAAACGTCCGCAGGATCGCGTCAACCTGCCCGACCTCGGCCGCGGCTTTGATACGCTGTTCGCAGCACCCACCGACAAAAACGGTTACGCCCGCCCCGCTGCCGACCTGACCCGCCGCGTGCCCTCGGGCCATGCAGAGTTTGATCTCGGCCATGGCGACGTGCTGATCGCGTCGATCACTTCGTGCACCAACACTTCCAATCCGGCGCTGCTGCTCGCTGCCGGCCTGCTGGCGAAACGTGCAAACGAACGTGGACTCAAGGTCAACTCGCGGGTGAAAACCTCACTCGCGCCGGGCTCCAAAGTGGCCACGGCTTATTTGCGTGATGCCGGCCTGCTGTCGCACCTCGAGCAACTCGGCTTCGGCGTGGTCGCCTATGGCTGCACCACCTGCATGGGTGCTGCCGGCCCGCTGGATGCCAAGATCGAAGAAGCCGTCGTCTCCCAGGATCTGGTGACCTGCGCCGTGCTCTCCGGCAACCGTAATTTCGAAGCCCGCGTTCATCCCAACCTGCGCGCCAACTATCTCGCCAGCCCCGCGCTGGTCGTGGCTTACGCACTGGCCGGTACCGTGCGCACCGATCTGACCAAAGAGCCGCTGGGCACGGATAAAGACGGCAAACCGGTCTACCTGAAAGATCTGTGGCCCACCGATGCCGAAGTCGCAGCGCTGCTCAAATTCGCCGCCAATGCGGAACACTTCCGCCGCGAATACGGTGATCTGTCGGGCAACAAGAAACTGTGGGAAGCCATCCCCACCATTGAGGGTGCGGTGTACCAGTGGGATGAAAAATCCACCTTCATCAAGGAACCGCCGTTTTTCGACGGTGTCACCCGCACCCCGGGCAAGGTTGACGACATCCAGGGCGCGCGTGCACTGGCGATCCTCGGCGACTCCATCACCACCGACCACATCAGCCCGTCGACCAAGATCAAACCCGGCACACCCGCCGGTAAATGGCTCGAACCCTACGGCACCCCGCCTTCGGAATGGGGCCACTTCGGCGTACGCCGCTGCAACCATGAACTGATGGTGCGCGGCACCTTCGCCAATGTGCGCCTGCGCAACGCCGTCGCGCCCGGCACCGAAGGCCCGATTACCAAGGTGCAACCCACCGGCGAACAGATGACCATTTTCGAAGCCTCGGAAATCTATCGCGCCAAAAACACACCGCTGGTGATTTTCGGCGGCGATGACTACGGCATGGGCTCATCGCGCGACTGGGCAGCCAAGGGCGTGCAATTGCTCGGCGTCAGAGCGGTCATCGTCAAAAGCTTCGAGCGCATCCACCGCGCCAACCTGATCGGCATGGGCGTACTGCCCCTGCAGTTCAAGCCGGGCGACAGCGTGCAGTCGCTGAAAATCGACGGCACCGAGTCCTTCACCATCGAAGGCATGAACGGCGGCAACGTCAAACCGCTGCAGGACGTGGCCATGGTCATCACCCGCGCCGACGGCAGCACCCAGCGTGTTGCACTGACGCTGCGCATCGACACCGGCATTGAAGTTGACTACCTGAAACACGGCGGCATCCTGCCGTACGTGTTGCGCGAATTGCTGGCAGCGGCTTAAGTCTGCACCGCCGTCATCATCATGGACGACGGCGTTCAATCCCGCCCGCTGGAAGCGGCCTTCAGCCGCTTCCAGCAAGGCGTTTCATCACCACACCAGTTGTTCCGCGAACTGTTCGACACGGTTCGGCCGGAATCCGCAGATGACGCCGTAGCGGCAGCTCAACACTACCGCGTGCTGCTCGATTTCCTGGGCGCGCATCCTGCGCATTGCGCAACCGCCCGCGAGGCGCTGCTGCAGCTCTTTGGATCATCAAAACTGCGCAGCTTTTTTGCCGAAAGCGGTTTACTTCCCGCCACCGGCTTTTTTACCGAACTGTGGCGCAAGCTCACCGAGCGCCTGCTGCCCGCAGCCGGAGATCCCGTCAGCCTGCGCACTGCAGTCACGTTGGTCTTTCACAACCGCAATGACTACCGTTGGCTCGAACAGGTACCCGAAGAACATGCGCTTGCGTTCTGGCATCTGCTCGACATGCGCCAGGTACGCACTGACCCGACGATGTTGCAGGTGCTCGGGGAAATCATTGATGCCCTGCAAAGCGTGTCATACCGCATCGCCGCCACCGGGCTCGATGCCGAACTCGCCCATGCCTGGCCGTCGATCGAAAAAGGTGAATCGCCGTTCATTGCTCAGAACATCGAACTTCAGGCACTGATCCAGACGTACCGCAAGAGCCTCGCCGACCCGCAGATGCCGGTCATCGACGAAAAACACCTGCTCGTTCTTCTTGATCAATGCCGTGAAACGGTAAAAAAAATCCAGAACGCCGCGCTGACCACCGGCACCAGCCTGCGTCTTAGTTTCATGCTGGTGCGCCTCACCCAGCACCTTGACCGCCTCGACACCCTGCTCCAGCTGGTCGCCGCCCGCTACCACGACCATCCGGGGGAAGCGTTGATGCGATCCTGGGCGGCACTGGTCCGCGCCGCGATCTGCGGAGAGATCAGCCGCGGCAGCGTCCGTCGCCATTTCTCCGACTTGTTCGGGCTGCTTGCGATGCGCGTCACCAAAAACGCCAGCCGCACCGGCGAGCACTACATCACCACCGACCGGCGCGGCTATTTCGGCATGTGGGGCTCGGCCATGGGCGCCGGCGCCATTGTCGGCTTCATGGCCTTGATCAAAATCCTCGCCACCAAACTGCATCTGCCGCCGCTGATCGAAGGGCTGGCCTACAGCCTCAACTATGCGCTGGGCTTCATGCTGGTACACATACTGCACTTCACCATCGCGACCAAACAGCCGGCGATGACCGCGGCCGCAATTGCCGAAACCGTCAGCGAAGCCGGGGGGCGGTTGCGTGAAGTGGAGCGTCTCGGACAACTGGTGATTGACGTAATGCGCAGCCAGTTCGCAGCCATTTGCGGCAACATTCTGGTGGCTTTCCCGGTCGCCCTCGGCATTGGCGTGCTGCTGTCCCAGTCGAACCTAAACCCTGTATCTCCGGACAAGGCAGCAACTCTGCTGCACGACCTCAGCCCCCTGCGCAGCCTGGCCCTGCTGCATGCGGCGATTGCCGGAGTCTGGCTGTTTTTCTCGGGACTGATCTCCGGTTATTTCGACAACAAGGCCGCCTACGAACGCATCGGACCGCGCGTCGCTGGCCTGCCCTGGCTACGGCGGCTTGCCGGCGAGCCGCGCGCCACTGCGCTCGGCGACTACATCGACCGCAACCTGGGCGGACTTGCCGGCAACTTTTTCTTCGGCTTCATGCTGGGCATGACCGGCACCATCGGTCAACTGCTCGGCCTGCCGCTGGACATCCGCCACATCACCTTCTCTGCAGCCAATCTGGCCTACGGCGCGGTCGGTCTGGACTTCGCCATGAGCGCAGGCTTGTGGCTGCATTGCGTTGTCGGCATCGTGCTGATCGGCACCGTCAACCTGACGGTCAGCTTCGCGCTCGCGCTGTGGACGGCGTTGCGGGCACATGGCGTCCGCATCAAGCACGCAGCTGCACTGCTGCGTTACGTATCCAGCCAATTTGTCTCTGCACCAATGCAATTCTTCTACCCGCCGCGAAAATCTGCCGGGGACGCTCACTGACGCTGCATTTTTTGAAATAATGCCCTGCAAATATCCTTGGTTTTGCCGGCAATTACGTCAAAATGACGATCATGGCTGCATCAACCGCTATCCGCGATTCGCAAAAAAACGAATATAAACAAAAGCTTACATAATCATGTCGACCTACCGTCCATGCCACCGCCACGTATTGCTCAGCGGTTTGTTGTTGAGCGTCTTCCTGAACGGCTGCGGGGGCGATAAACCCGCAGCGCAGGTGATACCACCGTCGGAAGTCAAATTCATCATCGCCGAAGCCACGACGGTGCCGGTCATGCGTGAATACGTCGGCAACGTCGTCGCCTACCGCTCGGTGCAAGTGCGTGCGCGCGTTGAAGGCGTGTTGACCAAACGTCACTACTCGGAAGGCACCAACGTCAAAGAAGGCCAGCTCCTCTACTCGATTGATCCGGACAACTACGAAGCCGCCCAGCGCGATGCGCAGGCGGCCCTGGCACAGGCCGAAGCCAATCTGGCCAACGCCAAAGCCCGCGAAGCCCGCTACGCGCCGCTCGCCAAAGAAGATGCCATCAGCAAACAGGATTATGACGACGCCGTGACCCAGCTGCGCCAGGCGGAATCCGCCGTTCAGTCCGGAAAAGCCCAGCTCGATCGCGCAAAGCTGAATCTGGGTTATACGCAGATCCGCGCAACGGAAACCGGCCGCATCGGTTTCTCCCAGGTGCCGGAAGGCGCATTGGTCGGCAAGGGCGAACCGACACTGCTCGCCACCATCGAAAAACTCGATCCGATCTACGTCAACTTCACCATGCCGGACCGCGATGCGTTGGTACTCCAACGGGCCTTCCGCAGCGGTGAGATCAAGGAACAGGGCGGCGAAAACGTGCGCATGATCCTGCCCGACGGTAGTGAATTCAGCCAAGCCGGCCGCATTGATGTTGCCGATGCCCAGATCAACCGCGAAACCGGCACCATCACGCTGCGCGCGGTATTGCCCAACCGCGGATATCCCAACCTGCTGCCCGGCATGTTTGTAAATGTCCGGATGACGGCGGGCCAGCGCCCCGGCGCCATCGTCATCCCGCAACGTGCCGTGATGAAGCTGCCTTCGGGCCATGCCGTATTTGTCGTCACCGAAGACAACAAGGCCGAGCGCCGGGATCTGGTGGTGGGCGAATGGATCAATGACGGCTGGATCATCGAGAAAGGCCTCGCCGCCGGTGACAAGGTCATTGTTGACGGCATCCAGAAGGTGCAGCCGGGCGGCACCGTCAAGCCCACCCCGTTTGTCGCTCAGGCCAAGGGGGCGCCACCGGTAAAACCTGACGCCAAGCCCGCCAACAAACCAGCCGCAGAGCAATAAAGCGCGATCATGCGATTTTTTGTCGACCGCCCGGTATTTGCGACTGTCATCGCGCTGATCCTTACTCTGGTGGGCGCGCTGGCCTCGCGCCAGCTCGCGATTGAGCAATATCCGAACGTAGCACCACCGCAGGTGAAGGTCACCGCGGTCTACCCCGGCGCCAGCCCGGAAATCCTCGAAAGCACTGTTGCCGCGCCGCTGGAGCGCGAAATGAACGGCGTCAACGGACTGCTCTATATGTATTCGACCAGTTCCTCGAGCGGTTTCATGGAGCTGTACGTCGTGTTCGAAGCCGGCACCGATACCGCCATCGCCACCGTCGAGGTCAACAACCGGGTCAAACGCGTCGAGGCGCTGATGCCGCAGCCGGTGCTGCAGAACGGCATCCGGGTTGACCAGACGAATCCGCAGATGCTGCAGATCGTCACCATGTATTCCGAAGACCCGCGCTTTGATCGTGAATACCTTGCGAACCTGGCCAACGCCAGCATCATTCCGGAACTCAAGCGGCTGGGCGGCGTCGGCGACGCCACCCTGTTCGGATATCCCTACGCGATGCGCGTCTGGCTCGACCCCGACCAGTTGGCCAAATACCGGCTCACCGTCACCGACGTCTCCAACGCCATCCGCGAACAGAACCAGAACTATCCCGTCGGCGAAATCGGCAATTCGCCCACCCCGCGCGGCCAAGTGCTGACCTTCCCGGTGCAGACCACCGGCACTTACTCCCAGCCGGAACAGTTTTCCAACATCATCGTCCGCGCCGCCGCCGACGGCTCCGTGGTACGGGTGCGTGATGTCGCCCGCGTCGAACTCGGTGCCGAGGACTATCAGATCAGTCTGGGCATGAACGGCAAACCCGGCACCGGCATCGGTATTTACCTGCGTGCCGGCGCCAATGCGCTGGAAGTCGCCAAGACCGTGCGCGCCAAGATGACTGAACTCGCACCGACGATCCCGCAAGGCATTGTCTGGGACGTGCCCTACGACACCACGGTATTCGTCAACGCCTCCATCGAACTGGTGCTGCACACCTTTATTGAAGCCTTCATCCTGGTGCTGCTGGTGGTTTACCTGTTCCTCGGCAGCGTCCGCGCCACCATCATCCCGATGATCGCCATCCCGGTCTCGCTGATCGGCACCCTCGCCGGCATGCTGCTGATGGGTTTTTCGATCAACATGCTGACGCTGTTCGCGATGGTGCTGGCCATCGGTATCGTCGTCGATGATGCGATTGTGGTGGTGGAATCCGTCGAAAAAATAATGCACGACGACGGCCTGCCCCCGGCGGAAGCCGCGCGCAAGGCGATGGACGGCATCGGCGGCGCCATCATTGGCGTCACTGCGGTGATCTGCGCGGTGTTCGTGCCGATCGCCTTCCTCGGCGGCGTCACCGGCACCCTCTACAAGCAGTTTGCCGTGACCATCACCGTGTCGACGCTGCTGTCAGCGATCACCGCGCTGACGCTGACGCCGGCCCTGTGCGCGCTGATCCTCAAGCCCGGTGTGCACAAACCCAAGCCCATCCTCGCCTTCGACCGGTTTTTCGAAAAGGTCACCACCCGCTACGTCGGCATCGTCGGCGTGGTGATCAAGCGCGGCGTGCGCTCGATGCTGATCTATGCCGTGATCCTCGCCGGCGTGATCGTGCTGTTCAGGATGATCCCCGGCGGATTTGTGCCGGAAGAAGACAAGGGCACCTTTTTCGTCGTGGTCGATCTCCCTGCCGGGGCATCGCCGGAACGCGTCGCCGAGGTGATGAAGCGCAGTGAAGCCGTCGTGCGCACCGAGGCCAGCGTCAAGGACATCATCAGCCTTCCCGGATTCTCGATTTTCTACCGCTACGCCAACCAGGGCTTCCTCTACGTCACCCTCAAGCCCTGGGAAGAACGTGCCGATCCGCAGCAGCATGTCCGGCGCATCATCCAGCGCTTGAACGCCAAGTTCTACCTCGGCATTCCGGAAGCACGCGTCTTTGCGGTCAACGAACCGCCGATCTCCGGCATGGGCAACATCGCCGGCTTTGACTACCGCCTGCTGGCGCTGGATGGCGACCGGGAAAAACTCGACAAGACGGCAAGGGAAGTCGTTGCTGCGGCCGCCAAGGACGAACGTCTCGCCGGCGCACGCAATGTGGCATCACCCAACGTGCAGACCCTGTTTGTCGACGTCGATCGCAACAAGGCGAAGACGCTGGGCGTGCCGCTGTCCGATGTTTATGCGACGATCGGCACCCTGCTCGGCTCCAGCTTCGTCAATCAGTTCAGCGCCTTCGGCACCAATCTCAAGGTCAAGATGCAGGCTGACGAAAAATTCCGCTCGGACCCCGCCTATTTGCAGCGTTTTTATGTGCGCAACGCCAGCGGCAATATAGTACCGATCGCGACTCTGGCCTCGGTCGAATACCGCTCGGCGCCGATCGCGCTCACCCGCTACAACGGCTATCCTGCCGTGCAATTGACCGGCAACTCGGCCCCTGGACGCAGTTCCGGCGAAGCAATGACCGCAATGGAAGAAATCTCCGCCGCCACCCTGCCGCAGGGCATGAGTTTCCAGTGGTCGGGCCAGTCGCTGCAGGAAAAAATCTCCGGCGGCCAGGCCGGATTCATCTTCCTGCTGTCGTTCATTTTCGTATTCCTGTTGCTCGCCGCCCTCTATGAAAGCTGGACGCTGCCGATTTCGGTATTCATGATCGTGCCCATCGGCATACTCGGTGCGCTGGTTGCATTGTTCCTGCGCCATTCGCCCAACGACGTGTTTTTCCAGGTCAGCCTGATCACGCTGGTCGGCCTCGCCGGCAAAAACGGCATCCTGATCGTCGAATTCGCCAAACAACGCTACGAGGAAGGCCTGTCCGTAATCGATGCCGCACTCGACGCCGCCCGCTTGCGCCTGCGACCGATTGTAATGACCTCCCTCGCCTTCATCCTCGGCGTGCTGCCGCTGGTGCGTGCTTCCGGAGCGGGTGCCGCCACCCAGCATTCGGTGGGCACCGGCATCCTCGGCGGCATGCTCGCGGCGACACTGATCGGCGTGTTCTTCACGCCGCTGTTCTACTTCATCGCAATGACTTATCTGGGCGGCGACAAACGCAAAAAATCCGCCGCAGCCGCTGCTGAAGCGACGAAGGTGGAATCATGAAACCCTTGCCTGTAGCCGTTGCCGCACTGGCGCTGTGCATCGCGGGTTGCATGACCCCTGAATTCAAACGACCCGCCGTTGATCTGCCCACGGCATGGCGCATCGACAGCACAACCAACGAATCCCTGGCCGAGCGGCCCTGGGGTGAACTGTTCCGCACCGCTGAACTGCAAGCGCTGATCAACACCGCGCTGACTGAAAACAGCGACCTGCGCATCGCCGCCGCCCGGGTGGAACTGGTGCGCGCGCAATACGGCCTCCAGCGTTCCAATCTGTTCCCCACGGTGGCCGCGGACGCCGGTTACGATCGCACGCGCCAGCCATCGGTCGCCAGCGCTGTCGAAAACCGCAGCAGCGAAATACACAGCTTCGGCCTCGCCATCCCGAGCTGGGAAATCGACATCTGGGGCCGTGTGCGCTCGCTGAACGAGGCGGCGTACCGCAATTTCATCGCCAGCGAAGAAAACCGCCGCGCGCTGCAGACCAGCCTGATCGCCCAGGTCGCGCTGACCTACCTGGATCTGATGTCGCTCGACGCCCAGCTGGAAACTGCCAGACAGACCGCGAAGACCCGCACCGACTCGCTGCGCCTGGTCAAACTGCGCTTCACCAACGGCGTGGTATCGGCCGTTGACCTGCACCAGGCCGAATCACTGCTCGCCGGCGCCGAAGCCACCATTTTCGATCTCGAACGCCGTCTCGCGCAGACTGAAAATGCGCTGTCGGTGCTGACCGGCCGCAATCCCGGACCGGTGATCCGCCAGTCGCGCCTCAGTGATTTCAACCTGCTGCCGCAATTGCCCGCCGGCCTGCCGTCCCAACTGATCGAGCGCCGCCCCGATGTGCGCGCCGCGGAAAACACCCTCGCCGCCTCGGAAGCCAATGTTGATGCCGCGCGCAAGGCCTACCTGCCGACGATTTCGCTAACGGCATTCCTGGGCTTCATCAGCCCCGAAGGCAGCACGCTGTTCGACAGCAACCGCCGCGCCTCCTCGGTCAATCCGGCCGTCACCCTGCCGATCTTCACCGCCGGTCGTCTGGAGAGCAATGTGGATGCCGCCCGTGCGCAGCAGAGCATCGCACTGGAACAATATCGCCAATCCATCCAGGTGGCACTGCGCGAGGTCGAAGATGCGCTGGTGGGCTACCAACGCCTGCGCGAACAACGTGACAGCCAGCAGCGCGTTGCCGATGCCGAACGCAAACGCCTGCGCCTGACCCAGTCGCGTTATCGCGGCGGCGTCTCCAGCTATTTCGAGGTGCTCGACGCGGAACG
>CAIZLW010000195.1 GCA_903933915.1 uncultured beta proteobacterium
AGGTAGACCCAGGGCAGGACGAACTCGCCCGCCGCCGTATCGTCAGCGCCGACTCCTGCGGCAGCGTCCATATCGCCGCGCGCACCATGGTCACGGTAATCCGGCTGGTGCATGTGCCAGAGAAAAACCAGGTCGAGGGTTTTCATGATCGAGGTGAGACCAATGCCGGGTGAGCGAGGAATCTATTCATTCTATCGAGCGCAGCGAGCAAACCTTGTCCCCCGCCCCCGGAAGTGGGCGGAGGCGGGGTTTCGCAAAGCACTGCTTTGCGCCGCCGCAGCCGGCCGGCTGTGCAAAGCCGACCGTGGGATCGGGGGTGGTGGGCTTTAATGACATTGGTGACTTTCATATTGAAAGTCACCTTATGCGATGCATCTTTTGGCCCAGCATTTCAGGCGTCACAAGGGTGATGCCGTTTTCGCTGACATGGAAGCGCTTGCGATCAGCTTCGATGTCGTAGCCGATGGTCATGCCTTCTGGAATGCGGCAATGCTTGTCCATCACCACCCTGCGCAGTTTTGCATCGCGGCAGATGTGCACATCGGGCAGGATCACCGATTCCTCGATCTCTGCAAAGCTGTGCACATGCACCCGTGAGAACAGCAGCGACTTGCGCACCACGGCGCCGCTGATGATGTCGCCGCCCGAGACCAGGGAATCGACCGCCATGCCGCGCCGGCCTTCATCGTCGAAGACGAACTTGGCTGGCGGCAACTGCTCCTGATGCGTCCAGATGGGCCAGTCGTCGTCATACAGATTGAGTTCGGGGGTGACCTTGGTCAGTTCCATGTTGGCTTCCCAATACGCGTCGATGGTGCCGGCGTCGCGCCAGTAGGGAATCCCGCTGCCGTCCATGCCGACGCAGGAGTGGGCGAAGTTGTGCGCAAACGCCCGATAGCGCTCGACGCAATGGGGGATGACGTCCTTGCCGAAGTCGTGCGACGAGCGAGGGTCGTCATGGTCACGGATCAGCTGCTCATAGAGGAAGTCGGCATTGAATACGTAGACGCCCATGCTCGCCAATGCACGATCGGGGCGATCCGGCATCGGGGGCGGGTTCGCCGGCTTTTCGACGAAGGCTGAAATACGCTGGTTGTCGCCGACGTGCATGACGCCGAAGCCGCTCGCCTCGGCCAACGGAACATCGATGCAAGCCACGCTGAAGTCGGCCTGGCGATGAACATGCTCGGACAGCATGCGCGCGTAGTCCATCTTGTAGACATGATCGCCGGAAAGCACCAGCACGTATTTGGGCCGGTTGCGGCGAATCAGGGCGAGGTTCTGGAAAACCGCATCGGCCGTACCCTGGTACCAGTCTTCGCTGACCTGTTGCTGGGCTGGCAGGATGTCGATGAACTCATGGAAGCGGCCGTCGAGGAAGCTCCAGCCGCGCTGCAGGTGCTGGATCAGGCTCTGCGCCTTGTACTGCGTGGCGACACCGATCCTGCGGATGCCCGAGTTGACGCAATTGGACAGCGTGAAGTCGATGATGCGGAACTTGCCGCCGAAGGGCACCGCCGGCTTCGAGCGCGAGTCGGTGAGTTGCATCAGGCGGCTGCCGCGCCCGCCGGCGAGTACGATGGCGAAGGCATCGCCGGTGAGCTCGCTGGTGCTCATGAAAACACTTTCATGCCGACTGCCGGCTGAAAGCCCGGCATGCCACCTTGTTCTTCAATCGACTGCATGGTGATTTCTCCGTTGCGGCTACAATCTGCACGATAGCAAAAAAACCCGTCAAATATATACCTATGTCCGACCCTGCCTGCGCCGCATTGCTCGAAGCGCGCGAACATGATCCGTTTTCCGTGCTGGGCCTTCATGCCGAAGGCGCTGGCTGGCGGCTGCGGGTTTTCCGTCCGCAGGTGATATCGGTCGAGGTGGCGCTGGACAATGGCGAATGGGCGCCGCTGAAGCGCCGC
>CAIZLW010000196.1 GCA_903933915.1 uncultured beta proteobacterium
ACCGGGTCGCGACGGTCAAAACCGGCCTTGACGCCTTCCTTGAAGTCGTTGGTCTCGCGCAGCATCATCTGGATGAAGGCTTCACGTTCGGTGGCGGCACGGAATGCCGCAAACAGATCGCCGTTCAATGTTTCACGCGTGGCCTGCACCGCCAGCGGCCCTGATTTCGCGAGTTCGGCGGCCATTTCCTGCGCGACCTGGCGCACCTGATCCTGAGCCACCAGACGGTCGGCCAGTCCCAGTTCAAACGCTTCTTCGCCGGGAATACGCTTGCCGGTGAGGAACAGCCACTTCGCGGTCTGATGGCCGACCAGTCGCGGCAGTGTTACGGTCATGCCGAAGCCGGGGTGATAACCCATCGCGCAAAAGTTCGCCGCCAGACGCGCTTCCTTGCAGGTGACGCGGAAGTCGGCGACCAGCGCCAGACCGAGGCCGGCGCCGATGGCGCTGCCGTGGATCGCGGCGACGATGGGCTTGCGGGTCTGCACGAGGCGTTGTGCCTCGTGGTAGAGGTGACGCGGCTGGGTGACCTGTTTCTGGCCTGCGGCTTCGTCGTCCACGCGTTTTTTCAGGTTGGCGCCGGCGCAGAAATGTTTGCCGGCGGCGGCGAGCACGATGCTGCGGCAGTTGCTGTCCTGGTCGAGGGCTTCCAGCGCCGAGGCCAGCTCACCAATCAGGTCGATGTCCAGAAAGTTGTTGGGCGGACGGCGCAGTTCCACTGTTGCGACATGTCCGTCGATGCTGACGCCGATTTCCTGTTCAGTCATGGTCTTTTCCGTTGATTGGGCCTGGGAATGCCGCGTGCCTGTCGCACGGGCAGGGAATTAGGGGTGGTGCCTCGGGTCGGACTCGAACCGACACGTCTTTCGACACCGGATTTTGAGTCCGGCGCGTCTACCAATTCCACCACCGAGGCACGGGGTGAGGGATTATCGGTCAAACGGCGGCATTGCAGCAACCATCCGCTGTATTCATCCTGTGTATCCGTCCCCGTATATCCGTCCGTATAATCCGCGCGATGCGTCTCGACGATTTCGATTATCACCTTCCCGAAGAGCTGATTGCACAGTCGCCCGCGGCCGAACGCCGGGCGAGCCGGCTGCTGCATCTCGACGGCGCGAACGGTGCGCTGCAAGACCTGCGGTTTACCGATTTGCCTGGGCTGCTGCAGGCGGGCGACCTGCTGATCCTTAATGACACCAAGGTCATCAAGGCGCGGCTGATGGGGCAGAAAGCCAGCGGCGGGCGTATCGAGGTGCTGATTGAACGCGTTCTGGGGTCTGGCGAAGCGCTGGCGCAGATCCGTGCCAGCCATCCGCCCAAGGCCGGCAGCGAATTACATCTTGAAGGTGGACTGGTCCTGGAGATGGTGGCCCGCGAGGGTGAGCTGTATCGACTGCGTTTCCCGCAAGAGGATGTGTTTGCCCAGCTGGAGCGTTACGGCGCCTTGCCCTTGCCGCCGTACATCGAACACCAGCCGGGTGTTGATGATGAGACGCGCTATCAGACGGTTTTTGCGCGTACGCCGGGCGCCGTGGCGGCACCGACCGCAGGCCTGCATTTTGATGCGGCGTTGCTGGAGGCATTGCGTGATCAGGGTATCGGCACCGCGTATCTGACCCTGCATGTCGGCGCCGGTACCTTCCAGCCGGTGCGCACGCAGAATCTCAGCGAACACCGCATGCACAGCGAGTGGTACAGCCTGTCACAGGACACCGTGGATGCGATCCGGCGGCATCGCGCCGCCGGCGGACGCATTGTCGCGGTCGGCACCACCAGTCTGCGCGCATTGGAGTCGGCTGCTGCAGCCGGTGAGCTGGTGGCGGGCAGCGCCGATACCGCGCTGTTCGTGCTGCCGGGCTATCGTTTCCGCATCGTTGATTGCCTGATTACCAATTTCCATCTGCCGAAGTCGACGCTGTTGATGCTGGTGTCGGCTTTCGGCGGCGTCGACAACATCCGCCACGCCTATCGGCACGCGATCGAGCAGCGTTACCGGTTTTTCAGCTATGGTGACGCCATGCTGATCGACCGGGCGCCCTGAATCTCTTATGCAATTTCTTATGCAATTCACTCATGCAATTTAAAATTTCCGCCACCGACGGCGCCGCGCGCCGCGGTGTCCTCGAAACCGCTCACGGCAACATCGATACGCCGGCATTCATGCCGGTCGGCACCTACGGCGTGGTCAAGGGTATGAGCCCGGTCGAAGTGCGCGAACTGGGCGCGCAGATCGTGCTCGGCAACACCTTCCATCTGTGGCTGCGTCCGGGGCTGGATGTCATCGGTGCGCATGGTGGATTGCACCGTTTCATGGGCTGGGACGGCCCGATCCTCCCCGACTCCGGCGGCTTTCAGGTATTCAGCCTCGGCGAAATGCGCAAGATCAGCGAGGAGGGCGTCAAGTTTCAGTCACCGGTGAACGGCGATGCCTGTTTTCTGACGCCGGAAGAATCGATGCGCATCCAGCGCGTGCTCAATTCCGACATCGTGATGGCCTTTGATGAATGCACCGCGCACCCGGCGACGCTGGAGCAGGCGCGCGATTCGATGCAACTGTCGATGCGCTGGGCGGCGCGCAGCAAGGCGGCCCACGCCGGCAATCCGAACGCGCTGTTCGGCATCGTCCAGGGCGGCATGTATGAACAGCTGCGTGACGAGTCGCTGGCCAAGCTGACAGACATCGGTTTTGACGGTTACGCCATCGGTGGCCTGTCGGTGGGCGAACCCAAGCCCGACATGCTGCGCATCCTGCGTCATACCGCGCCGCGACTGCCGGCCGACCGGCCGCGTTATCTGATGGGCGTCGGCACGCCGTCCGATATCGTGGCCGCGGTGGCCGCCGGTATCGACATGTTTGACTGCGTGCTGCCGACCCGTAACGCCCGCAACGGCTGGTTATATACCCGTCACGGGGTGATCAAACTGCGCAATGCCCGCTACCGGGACGACCTGACGCCGCTGGATCCGGACTGCGGTTGTTACACCTGCCGCCACTTCACCCGCGCCTATCTGCACCATCTGCAGCGGGTGAACGAAATGCTCGGCGCGCGACTCAATACGCTGCATAACCTGCATTATTACCAGGAGCTGATGGCAGGGCTGCGGGCGGCGATTGCCGAGGGGCGGCTGGGCGCTTTTGTGGCAGCGCACGGCGCCGACCGCGGAACGGAATCATGTTAAAATACAACACTTTGGGCGCACCCGGTCTGTGGCCTGCATGGTCTGATTTTCATGCAGTCCGAACCCGGGACGCTTGCCAACACCACGGAGGTTTCACTTGTTAATCAGTCCAGCTTGGGCGCAGGCTGCGCCCGCAACGGCGGCAGGCGGCGGCATTGAAAGCATGCTGTTGATCGTTGCCATGTTCGGTGTGCTGTATTTCCTGATGATCCGGCCGCAGATGAAACGCGCCAAGGAACACAAGGCGATGGTTGAAGGTCTGCAAAAAGGCGACGAAGTCATCACCGCCGGCGGCATCCTCGGCCGCATCAGCAAGGTCGATGCCCAGTATGCGACGGTGTCGATTGCCAACAGCGTCGAGATTCAGGTTCAACGGGCCGCGATCCAGACCGTGCTGCCCAAAGGCACCCTCAAGACCATCCAGTAATGCGCAGGGCGGAACGCGGCTGCGGCCGACGTTTCGCTTTGTCTTTCCACGCTACACCTTTCACGCGCCCAAAATGAACCGCTATCCCCTGTGGAAGTACCTGCTGATTGCTGCGGCTGTGGTGATCGGCTTTCTGTATACGCTGCCCAACTTCTACGGCGAAGTGCCTGCGGTGCAGGTGTCGCCGCTGCGCAGCAACCTGAAAGCCGATGCAGCGCTGATGGCAAAGATCGAAGAGGCGCTGAAAAAGGCATCGCTGGAGCCCACCGGCATGGCAATGGATGCGAACAGCGTCAAGACGCGGTTCGCCGGCACCGAGGACCAGCTCAAGGCCAAGGATGCGCTGCAGACCGCACTCGGTGATGACTACGTGGTGGCGCTGAACCTGCTGTCGCGCAGCCCGCAGTGGCTGACCTCAATCGGCGCGCTGCCGATGTACCTCGGTCTCGATCTGCGCGGCGGCGTGCATTTCCTGATGCAGGTCGATATGAAGGCGGCGCTGTCGAAAAAACTCGACGCCTACACCAACGACATCCGCGGCATGCTGCGCGAGCAGCGCCTGCAATATTCCGGACTCGCACGCGAAGGCCAGTCGATCTCCGTGCGCTTTCGCGAATCCGCGCTGCGCGAAAAAGCACTGGCGCGCATTTCCAAGGACATGCCCGACCTGGAGCTGAAGACTAGCGAAGAAGGCGGCGAATTTCGCATCAACGGTTCGCTGCGCATTGAGGCCCAGCGCAAGACCCAGGAATTCGCGCTGCAGCAGAACATCACCACGCTGCGCAACCGCGTTAATGAACTCGGTGTTGCCGAGCCGATTATCCAGCAGCAGGGCACCGACCGCGTGGTCGTGCAACTGCCGGGCGTGCAGGACACCGCCAAGGCCAAGGACATTCTCGGCCGTACCGCGACCCTCGAAGTGCGCATGGTCGAGGAAGAGAAGATGGATCCGGGAACGCTGCAGCAGGCCAAGGCCGGCCAGCTGCCTTTCGGCACCGAGCTGTATTACGAGCGCAATGGCCAGCCGGTACTGGTCAAGAAACAGGTTGTCCTCACTGGCGAGCGCATCAACGATGCCCAGCCGGGTTTTGATGGCCAGAGCGGCGAACCCGCGGTGCATATCAATCTCGACGGTACCGGCGCACGAATATTCCAGCAGGTGACGCGTGAAAGTGTTGGCAAACGCATGGCCATACTGCTGTTCGAGCGCGGCAAGGGTGAGGTCGTCACCGCCCCGGTGATCCGTTCCGAAATCGGCGGCGGCCGGGTGCAGATCAGCGGCCGCATGACCACGCAGGAGGCGAAAGACGTTTCGCTGCTGCTGCGTGCCGGCGCGCTGGCGGCGCCGATGGAAATCATCGAAGAACGCACCATCGGGCCGTCGCTGGGCGCCGAAAACATCCAGACCGGTTTTCATTCGATGTGGCTGGGTTTCGGCGCGATCGCGGTGTTCATGGTCCTCTACTACATGCTGATGGGTGCAATATCAGTGGTTGCGCTGGGCGCCAACCTGCTGTTCCTGATCGCATTGCTGTCGATGCTGCAGGCAACGCTGACGCTGCCCGGCATTGCCGCGATTGCGCTGGCGCTGGGCATGGCGATTGACGCCAACGTGCTGATCAACGAGCGCATCCGCGAGGAATTGCGTAACGGCATGACGCCGCAGGCCGCGCTGCACTCGGGTTACGAGCGGGCATGGGCGACGATTCTCGACTCCAACGTGACCACGCTGATCGCCGGCATTGCGCTGTTTGCGTTCGGTTCCGGACCGGTGCGCGGCTTTGCCGTGGTGCACTGTCTGGGCATACTGACCTCGATGTTCAGCGCGGTGATGTTTTCGCGCGGCATCGTCAACCTCTATTACGGCGGGCGCCGCAAACTGGACCGGATTTCCATCGGCGAGATCTGGAAACCCACCGCACAGGTTAAGTAGGAGCCATCATGGAATTTTTCCGCTTCAAGCGCAGCATCCCCTTCATGCGTTATGCGCTGATCTTCAACGTGATCTCGCTGATCACCTTCCTGATCGCCGTCGGCTCGCTGGCGACCAAAGGCCTGCATCTTGGCGTCGACTTCACCGGCGGCACCGTGATCGAGGTGACTTATCAGCAGCCGCCTGATCTCGATCCGATCCGCGAGCGCATGGTCAAGGTCGGCTTTTCCGACCCCAGCGTGCAGAACTTCGGCACCGCGCGCGACGTGCTGATCCGTCTGCCGGTCAAGGAAGGGCTGACCAGCGCCAAGATTTCCGAAACTATAATGACTGAACTGAAGCAGCTCGACAGTTCGGTCACGCTGCAGCGCGTCGAGTTCGTCGGCCCGCAGGTCGGCAAGGAACTGCTCGAAAACGGCGCGCTGGCGCTGCTGTTCGTGTCGCTCGGCATCGTCGGTTATCTGTGGTTGCGCTTTGAATGGAAGTTCGGCGTGTCGGCGATCGTCGCCAACCTGCACGACGTGGTGATCATTCTCGGCTGCTTCTCGATTTTCAACTGGGAATTCTCGCTGCCGGTGCTTGCTGCCGTGCTGGCGATTCTCGGTTATTCAGTCAACGAATCGGTGGTGGTGATGGACCGGGTGCGTGAAAACTTCCGCAGCCGGCAGTTCCGCCACACCCCGGTGCCCGATGTCATCGACGCGGCGATCACTTCGACGATGTCACGCACCATCATCACCCACGGTTCGACCCAGCTGATGGTCTGCGCGATGCTGTTCTTCGGCGGCGAGACCCTGCACTATTTCGCGCTGGCGCTGACCATCGGCATCTGCTTCGGCATTTATTCCTCGGTTCTGGTCGGCAGCCCGCTGCTGATGTGGCTGGGCCTGAAGCGTGAAGATCTGGTCAAGCCGGAGAAGCCGCGCGAGGCAGGTGAAGACGGCGCCACCGTCTAGGCTACCGCGTGGAGCTGCTCACGCAGTTGATGGATGTTGTCCTGCATCTGGATCAGCATCTCCAGGCGCTGGTGGCCAGCCACGGCGCCTGGATCTACCTGATCCTGTTCCTGATCGTATTCTGCGAAACCGGGCTGGTGGTGACACCGTTCCTGCCCGGTGACTCGCTGCTGTTCGTCGCCGGCACCGTGGCTGCGGCGGGCGGCATGGACATCCACCTGCTGGTGCTGCTGCTGGTTATTGCCGCGGTGCTGGGCGATGCCGTCAATTACGGGGTGGGGCACTACATCGGGCCGCGGATTTTCAGCCACAGTGAATCGCGCTGGCTGAACCCCAAACATCTGCAGCGCGCCCATGACTTTTACGAGAAGTACGGCGGCAAGACCATCATCATCGCCCGCTTCGTGCCCATCGTCCGCACCTACGCGCCGTTTGTCGCCGGTGCGGCGAGCATGACTTATTCCCGGTTCGCCCTCTACAACGTCAGCGGTGCCGTGCTGTGGGTGACGTCGCTGGGCTATGCCGGTTATTTTTTCGGCAACCTGCCGGTCATCAAGAACAATCTGACGCTGGTGATCATCGGCATCATCATCCTGTCGATCCTGCCCGGGGTCATCGAGATTCTGCGCCACCGCAAAGCGGGATGAACCTCTACCTGCGTCTGCTCTGGCTGCTGTGGCATATGCGCGGCATGGCGACGCGCGGATTGTTCGAAGAGTCGCGGCTCAGCTTCCGCGTGCTGCCCAACGATCTCGATCTCAACCTGCACATGAACAATGGGCGTTACCTGACGTTCATGGACCTCGGGCGCGTGCATCTGATGGTGCAGGGCGGATTGATGGCGCATGTGCGACGCAAGCGCTGGATGCCGGTGCTGGCTGCCGCGGAAATCACCTACCTGCGTTCGCTCAATCCGTTGGAGCGCTTTGATCTGGTCACCCGCTTGATGACCTGGGACGACAAATACGTCTATATGGAGCAGACCTTCGAACGCGACGGCGAGTTGTGCGCCCACGCCTACGTCAAAGGATTGTTCCTGTCGGGAGAGGGGCGGGTGCCGAATGCCGAAGTTGTCGGCATCATGGGTTATGCCGGGGAGGCGCCGGTGATGTCTGAAGCCTTGCAGCGCTGGGCGGTGCTCACTATGACTAAACGCGATAGCGTAAAATAGTCAATAAAAACAAATACTTAATATAGTTTTGCTTCAAATGCGTTTAGCCAGTTCGATCGCCTTGCCGATGTAATTGGCCGGTGTCAGCGTCAGCAGTCGCTGTTTTTCCGTTTCCGGAATGCCGCTGAGCCCCTTGATGAACGCATGCAGGCTTTCGCGGTTGATGCCGGCCTTGCCGCGCGTCAGTTCCTTTAGTTGTTCGTAAGCGCCGGCGACGTTGTAGCGGCGCATCACCGTCTGGATCGGTTCGGCCAGGACTTCCCAGTTGTCGTCGAGGTCATCGGTCATCGCCGCGCGGTTGGCTTCCAGCTTGTTCAGACCCTTCAGGCAGGAATCCCAGGCCAGCAATGCGTAACCCAGCGCGACACCCATGTTGCGCAGTACCGTTGAATCGGTCAGGTCGCGTTGCCAGCGGGACACCGGCAGTTTTTCCGAAAGATGGCGCAGCAGCGCATTGGCGAGGCCGAGGTTGCCTTCGGAATTTTCGAAGTCGATCGGGTTGACCTTGTGCGGCATCGTCGACGAGCCGATTTCACCGGCTTTGGTCTTCTGCTTGAAGTAGCCGACGGAGATGTAGCCCCAGATGTCGCGATTGAGGTCGAGCAGTATGGTGTTGGTACGGGCTACGGCGTCGAACAGTTCCGCCATCGCATCATGCGGCTCGATCTGGATGGTGTAAGGATTGAATTCCAGTCCCAGCGATTCGACAAACTTTTTGCCGAAAGCTTCCCAGTCGATCTCCGGATAGGCGGCGATATGTGCGTTGTAGTTGCCGACTGCGCCGTTGATCTTGCCGAGCAGCGTCACTGAAGAAATGCGCGCGGCGGCACGCTGCAGCCGGGCAACGACGTTGGCCATTTCCTTGCCCAGTGTCGTCGGCGAGGCCGGCTGGCCGTGGGTACGCGACAGCATCGGCGCGTCGGCGAGATCGTGCGCGAGTGCGCGCATGCGGGTGATGATGGCGTCCAGTGCCGGCAGCATTACCTCGGCGCGGGCCTGCTGCAGCATCAGCGCATGGCACAGATTGTTGATGTCTTCGGACGTGCAGGCGAAATGGATGAACTCCGCGACTTTTGTGACCTCGGCGTTTTTCGCCAGCCGTTCCTTCAGCAGGTATTCCACCGCTTTGACGTCGTGATTGGTCGTCGCCTCGATCGCCTTGACCCGCGCGCCGTCGGTTTCGGAGAACTGTTGCACCAGCGCATCGAGTTCGGCGACGGTGGCCTTGGAGAACGGCGGTACTTCCTTCAGCGCCGGTTCCGCGGCCAGGGCCTTGAGCCATTCGATCTCGACGCGCACCCGCTGGTGGATCAGCGCCTGCTCGCTGAAGCAGTCGCGCAGTCCGCCGAGTTTGCTGTTGTAGCGGCCGTCGAGCGGGGAGAGGGCGGTGAGGGGGGATAGCGTGGTCATTGGTCGTATATCCGTAAAGCGTAATTTTATCATGGGGACGCGGCCCGACCGCTTCGCTTGAGTGCAGATGCGGTCGTGGAATCTGCTATCCGATTCGTGAGGATGTATCACTACTGCAGCCGATGCCGTAGGACCCCTTTGAGCCGCCGAGCAGCGCAGCTACGCCGGGGGCCTTCGGCGAGCACTGTCTGAGCCCTCGCGTTGTTTGCGAGGGCGAGTAGCGCAGCCGCCCGGCGTGGCGAGCAGCGCAGGGAAGCCCACAGGGCCGGCGAGCCGGGGCGGCGTTTTCTTTGGTTACTTTCTTTTGGCCGTACAAAAGAAAGTA
>CAIZLW010000197.1 GCA_903933915.1 uncultured beta proteobacterium
GACGGTGGCAATCGCCTTGGGCAACGGGAACTGCGCTTCGTGGCAGAGCTTGAAGGCGGCGTTGATCAGGCTCGACGGCACGTAGTCCGAGGACAAGGTGTCGAGCAGGCCGCGGCGCGCGAGATCGAGCGCGGATACGTTCCCGGAGTGGGAGCCGCCGCGCATGACATTGGGTGCGCCCATGACCACCGAGAGCCCCTTGTCTTTGGCGCGCTGCGCGGCCTCGATGCGTGTGGGGAATTCCGAAATCTGTGCACCTTCAGCATGCGCCTCGTCAACA
The DNA here is from genome assembly GCA_903933915.1 of uncultured beta proteobacterium. Classification (GTDB taxonomy): domain Bacteria; phylum Pseudomonadota; class Gammaproteobacteria; order Burkholderiales; family SG8-41. The sequence continues at coordinate 281 of CAIZLW010000197.1, forward strand.
TGGTCATGCGTGGTGTCGTCGTGGCTTGCCATCGGCACGCCCTGCTCGCGCGCGTATTCGGTAATCCACTGGCGGTGCGGCACGACGAAACGTTCCTGCAATTCCTTCGCCAGTTGCACCTGACGTTCGAATTTCTCCAGCGACCAGCCTTTTTTGCCGCAGTAATAAATCCGCGCGTGCTCGATGTTTTCCCACTGCCGTTGTCCCGGCGTGTGGTCCATCAGGGAGATCAGGCCGACCCGCGGGTTTTGCAGAAACGGGGTAAACAGGTCGCGCATGTTGGCCGCCGGCAGTTCGCAGCGCACGTGCAGGCGGTGTTCAGCCCGCAGCGCGCCGCTCTCTTCGGCATGGCGGATCGAGTCCAGCACCGGGCCCATGTCCTGGCTGCGCATGGCTTCCGGATCGGTATCGCCAACGCCCAGCGCGTCATAGACCGTGGTGATGCCCGCCGCCGCCACTTCAGCGTCATGCCCGATCAGCGCCGGCAGTTCCGGCCAGCGCACTTTGGGTCGCGGCATCATGTGTCGTTCGAAATTGTCGGTATGCAGTTCAATCAGACCGGGAATCAGCAGGTCATTATCGAGATCGCCGGCATGCGCGACGGCAGTATTGCCGTGGTCGATGGCGACAATGCGACCACCGGCTACCGCCAGAGTGCCGTTCACGACTTCACCGGCAAGGACAAGCCTTGCACTTTTGAGCAGCAAGTCACCGTTCATTGAAAATCCGCCATATTGACTACGCGAGTAGCAACGGCATTGCGTGTGGCCTCATCATGAAAAATGCCGAGAATGGCTGCGCCCCGCTCGCGTGCCTTGCGGATCATCGCAACGACAGTCGCGCGGTTTTCAGCGTCAAGCGAAGCGGTCGGCTCGTCGAGCAACAGCACGGGTTGCGGCCGGATGAAGCTGCGGGCGATGTTGACGCGCTGTTGTTCACCGCCGGAAAACGTTGCCGGCGGAACATTCCAAAGACGCGGAGGGATGCGCAGCGTCAGCAGCAGTTGCTGGGCTTCGCTTCGCGCATGCGCAGCCGCTTCATCGTCCTCCGGCAGGCCGGTGAGCAATGGCTCGGCAACGATATCAATGGCGGGCACTCTCGGGATCGCGCGCAGAAACTGGCTGACATAGGCGACGGTGTCGCGACGCATCCGCAGAATGTCCTGAGCCGGGGCTACACGCAGATCCACGGTTCGTTCATCGCTGGCAATGACGATCTCGCCGGAGGTCGCGCGATAAGTGCCGTAGACGCACTTGAGCAGCGTGCTTTTGCCCGAACCCGAGGGGCCGTCGAGCACAACGCATTCGCCGGGCATGACGCTGATCGTTGCGTTGCCGAGCACTGCCAATTCGGCGCCGCCCTGGTTATGCAGCACGAAGGTCTTGGACAGATTGCGAACGTGAACGGAGGCGGTAGTCATGGTTGCAGCACCGAGGAGACCAGAAGCTGGGTATAGGGGTGCTGGGGATCATCCAGGACCTGATCGGTCAGACCGGTTTCGACGATCCGCCCGCCTTTCATCACGAGCATGCGGTGCGCAAGAAGGCGCGCGACTGCGAGATCGTGGGTGACGACGATTGCGGAGAGCGACAGACCGCGCGTCAATGTCCGCAGCAGATCGAGCAGGCGCGCCTGCACCGAGACATCCAGCCCCGAAGTGGGTTCGTCCATGAAAATCAGCCGCGGTTTGGTGACCAGGTTGCGGGCAATCTGCAGACGCTGTCGCATGCCGCCCGAGAATGCCGAAGGCAGGTCATCGATTCGTGTGGTGTCGACCTCGACCCGCGACAGCCAGTCAATGGCGTTGCGGCGCAGATCGCCGTAGTGGCGATCACCCAGGGCCATCAGGCGCTCGCCGACGTTGGCACCTGCGGATACATGCATGCGCAGTCCTTCTTCGGCGTTCTGATGCACGAAGCCCCAGTCAGTCCTTGCCAGCAGCCGGCGCTGCGCTTCCGACATTGCAAACACTTCGGCCATGCCTTCATGGCGTGTGCGGTAGTCGACCCGGCCTTCGTCGGGCCGAAGCCGCGCGGAGACGCAGTTAAGCAGCGTTGATTTTCCCGAACCGGATTCGCCGACAACGGCAAGCACTTCGCCCGGATAGAGTTCAAAGCTGGCGTCGGCCACCGCAATACGATCGCCATAGCGCTTGGTGATGCCGCTGACGCTAAGGATGGGACGGGGGGCGTTGAGCTGGTCATTCATGGCGTCACCCGGAAGCTGTAGCCGTGCCGCTCGAACCCGATGGCCTCGTAGAAGGCGTGGGCGCGCTCCCTGACCTGATTGGAAGTCAGCGACAGTTTGTAGCAGCCCTTGTCGCGGCAGACATCACGGGCGAAACGCATCATCGCCTTGCCGATGCCGCGCCCCTGCGTCTGCGGATCAACCGCGACGTCCTCAACAATGCCCGAGGGCGCGCCGTGATGGGCGAGGTTATCCATGATCAGCAGCGCAAATGTACCGACTACCTTGTCACCAAGGCAGGCCACGTAGAGTTTGTAGTTGGGGTAAGCGGCGAAACGTGCATACCCGATGTCGGCCTCGCCCGGCGTCATGCCGCCGTCTTGATCGAGCCCGGATTCCCGATAAAGTTCAAGAACGGCCGGGAGGTCTTCGCGCGTCGCCATGCGAATCAGAACCGGTGGAGTCATGTCGTTCATGAATGCACCACCCCTTCCCGGCGTTCCCGGCAATAGTCGCTGTCGGAACAGACATGGATGCGACCACCCTTGTCGTCGACAATCACTTCGTCGAGGAAGCTGTTGGTGGCGCCGCACAGTTCGCAGGGCGCGGTCCACTTCTGTATTTCAAAGGGATGGTCTTCAAAAGCGAGGCTTTCGACCTTGGTGAATGGCGGGATGGCGTATATTTTTTTCTCGCGTCCGGCGCCGAAAAGCTGCAAGGCGGGATTCATATGCATCTTGGGGTTGTCGAATTTTGGAATCGGCGACGGCGCCATCAGGAAGCGGTCGTTGACCATCACCGGGTAGTCGTAGGTAGTGGCGACGTGACCGAAGCGGGCAATGTCTTCATAAAGCTTTACGTGCATCAGCCCGTATTCGGCGAGACCGTGCATGCGCCGCGTCTCATAGGCACGGGGCTCCAGCCGTTGCAGCGGCTCGGGCTGCGGCACCTGATAAACAATGATCTGGTCGCGGCTCAGCGGCGTTTCCGGGATCCGGTGCCGCGTCTGGATCAGCGTGGCCTGGCGGGTGCTGTCGGTGGTGGCGACACCGGTGGTGCGCTGGAAAAAGCGCCGGATGTTCACCGCATTAACGGTGTCATCAGCACCCTGGTCAATGACTTTGAGTACATCGTTCGGGCCGATCACGGCGGCGGTCACCTGAATGCCACCGGTGCCCCAGCCGTAGGGCAGCGGCATTTCGCGCGAGCCGAAAGCCACCTGGTAACCGGGGATCGCAACGGCCTTGAGGATGGCGCGGCGGATCATGCGTTTGGTGCGTTCATCCAGATAGGCGAAGTTGTAACCGGCGTCACGGCCGGGCGCATCGGCCGGCGCCGCATTTTTCAAGTCGAGCGGGTTCAAGCGGCAGCCTCCTCAGCGCGACTGGCGCGCATCTTTCGCACCAGTTCGAGTTCGGACTGAAAATCGACGTAATGCGGCAGCTTCAAGTGCTGCACAAAGCCCGAGGCTTCGAGGTTGTCGCTGTGCGAGAGCATGAATTCGGGCATCTGCGCCGGCGACATGACCCGCTCGCCCAATTCTTCGGCGCGCAGCGAACGATCAACCAGGGCCATGCCCATGGCTTTGCGCTCGCTGTGGCCGAAAGTCAGCCCGTAACCGGAGGTAAAACGCGGCGGCTCGGTTTTGCTGCCGCCGAACTGGTTGACCATCTGGCATTCGGTGACACTGATGTCGGCAATGGAAATCGGGAATCCGAGTTCTTCAGGCTCGATAAACACCTCGACTTCACCGAAACGGATCTCGCCGGCAAAAGGGTGTGAATGTGCGTAGCCGCGTTGCGTGGAATAACCCATCGCGAGCAGAAAGCCCTCGTCGCCGCGCGCGAGATTCTGCAAACGGGTTTCACGGGAAGCGGGGAAATCCAGCGGCTGGCGGGTGAGATCCACCGGATCAGGATCACCGTCATCACAAAGTGTCTTTTCGATCAGCCCTTCTTCATCGAGCAGATCAACGACTCGCGGCACGTTTTCTCCGGTTGCAGATGTTTTACCGGTGACCTGGAGCTGGCCGGGTTGCTCTCCCGATGCAGCCAGCGAAAAATCGAGCAGGCGCTGGGTGTAATCATAGGTCGGGCCGAGCAACTGGCCGCCGGGCAGATCCTTGAAGGTGGCGGAGATGCGACGCCACAACTTCATGTCTGCAGTATCAATGGCTCGCGTGTAGCCGAAACGCGGCAGTGTCGTGCGATACGCACGCAACAGGAAAATGGCCTCAACCGCATCGCCGGCGGCTTGTTTGAGCGCAAGCGCTGCGAGATCGGGGTCATAGACCGAACCCTCGGTCATGACACGATCCACCGCGAGCCTGAGCTGCTGCTTGATCTGCTCCAGCGACAGTTCGGGAATCGCCGGGTCGCCGCGCCGATGCTCGCTGAGCAGCGTGTAAGAGCCCAGAATCGCGCGTTCACCACCTTTGACTGCGACATACATGGATCAGGCCTCCGCTCGTGTCGTGCGTGGCATGGCGGCGAGCCGGTCCACGCTGGTGAAGATCAGGTCAACGCCGCGGGGGAAATGCAGCTGCGATTCGCGCCAGCCCGGAAGAAACGTGGCGTCCAGGCCCGAGACCTTGAGCATGGCCTGGCCGTCGATGCCCGGACCGCTCAGGCACCAGCCGTCGTCCTTCGACAGGCCATCGACCTGCAGGACCACCGTGGCGGAGCGCTCGGGATACTCTTCGCTGCCCAGGCTGAGATCACTCAGGCGCGGCAACTCATCAGGCCGGGCCAACACAAAATCTGCGGCAAGCGGGTTGTCTGTGAGGACGCAACCGGTGTGAAAACGCAGATATGTTCCGGCAACGCCGCGGGCAAACGCCGGGGATAGCCACAGACGGGTGTCCTGATCGAGAAGCGCAAGCAGTACTGCCGCCGCCGCAGGATGCAAGCCTTCCGGGCTTTCGACATCAGCCGAGGTCGCATGAATTTCGCCGGGCCTGGATATTGCGGACAACACTTGCCGGAATACGGCCTGGCTGTCCAGCGCGAGGTCTTCAAATCCACGGCCGATGGCCGAAAGATCCACCAGTGCCGGGGCATTCATGCGTCTTCCGCTCCCGTGTCAGGATCGCCCGCTTCGCGCGCGACCGTAAAGAAATCGACCCGCGTCGTTTGCGCCTTGCGCGCCTGAGTCTGGGTTTTTTCATTGAGATACCCGTTCACCGGTTCCAGCAGGGTGTTCTCGATGAGCGACCGGTATTCAGCCGTCTGCAGCAGCGCATCAGCCAGCGCAGCCATTTCCGCACGACGATGGGATCGACCCTGTATATAGGCAACACCCGCAGTACCGCAGGACAGGCGCAGGGCGCAGCGGGTCACCGTCATCTCGCCCACATTGAAACGATTGCCGGTGCCACCGACGCGCCCTTGCACCATGAACAATCCGGATTCAGGGCGGCGCAGCCAGACGCGCGACTGCACGGGCACAAGGGCCAAGGCGGACTCGAGCATGTGCTCGGGCGCTCTGGCGAGGACCTTGATCCAGCGCTGGCGCTCACTGAGCGGGGAATTGTCAACAGATTGAAACATGGATTCGTTACCGTTTGCTTGTATAGACATCTACACAACACGAGCGATGTTAAAAGCTGAAAGTGAAAAATTCATGAATGCTTCATTACATAAATATGAACAACGGGCAGCAGCGATCTCCGACAAGTTAGGCACGCGCGGTTCGGTATGGGCTGCCATTGAGCAGGTTCTCGCAGAGGAAATTGCAGCGGCCGATTACAAGCCGGGGGAAAAGCTGCCCTCTGAGAATGCACTGGCATTGCGCTTCGGCGTTAACCGCCATACCGTACGCCAGGCGATTTCACATCTCGCGCACAGAGGCATCGTCCGCATCGAGCATGGTCGCGGCACCTATGTGATCGACAGCGCCATCGACTACGTTCTCGGAAAACGCACCCGGTTCACAAAAAATATTGCCGCTGTCGGTTTGCCGGCCAAACACCGCGTCATTGAAATCAGCGAAGTGAATGCCAGCCCGCGGCTCAAGGAGGTGTTCCAGCTTGGCGCCCGCGACAAGGTCACACTGATCGTGGCCGCCGGTGAAGCCGGGGATCGTGTATTGAGTATCGGAGAACACTACTTCCCGCCGGCACTCGCCGGTATCGGGTCGGCGGTGGAACGCACGGGGTCAATCACTCTCGCACTCGCGGAGTTTGGTGTCTTCGACTACGAACGCCGCCACAGCGTCATCACCGCCCGCCTGCCCGATGAAAATACGGCAACACTGCTCGGACAGACTGAAAGCAGGCCGGTGTTGTGCGTGGAGTATGTCAACGTATCCCCGGAAGGAATGCCCGTTGAGTTCGGCAGAACTTCTTTTCCGGGCGACCGGCTGCAACTCACCGTGATGCACCAGTCACATGAGTGAAGAAACAACACGCTACGCGCTCTATTTCGCACCGCCCCAGGCCAATCCATGGTGGCAGTTGCTGTCCCGCTGGCTGGGTTACGACGCCGCGACCGGACGCGAAGTCCAGCAACTGTGCGCACCGCCTCTGAATCATGTGGATTTCCGGGCGATCACCGAACATGCCCGGCATTACGGGGGGCACGCCACGCTGAAAGCGCCGTTCCGGCTAGTGCCGAATGGCACAGAACAGAATCTGCTTCAGGCTGTCGATGCCTTTGCCGCAGAGCACTCTGCTTTCCCGGTCCCGACGCTTCAGGTGGCGCATTTAAGCAACTTCATCGCGCTGGTTCCTTGCCGGGATGACGCCCGCATCAACCGGATTGCCGATGCCTGCACAACACAGCTCGATCATTTCCGTGCACCGCTCAGCGACGCGGAGATGACGCGCAGGCTCCGGGAACCGCTAGACGCAGTTTCTCTGCATCTACTGGCGTCATGGGGCTACCCCCATGTACTGGAGCGCTACCGCTTTCATATCTCGCTCACCGGATCGCTGAATACCTATCCGCGGAAGATGGCAGAGGATGCTCTACAGGCGGCGCGTGGGGTGTTTGAGCCGATAAGCATGGTGGCGCTGCAATTCGACGCACTATGTGTATTCCGGCAGCGCTCGAGCCACGAGCGGTTTGCACTGATACACCGGGCGGCATTGGCATCATGAGCGGCAGGCTTGTATATGTCGTCGGCCCTTCCGGTGCCGGCAAGGACAGCGTGTTGGAATACGCGCGGATGCGTCTGCCCGCAAATGCCGGAATCATCTTCGCGCGGCGATTCATCACACGAGAACCCGGATCCGCAGGTGAGCAGCATATTCCCCTTTCCGTTTCCGCATTCGAACGCGTTCTCGCGAACGGCCACTTCGCGCTTCATTGGGACGCGAACGGATTGCGTTACGGCATTGGCCGTGAGATCAGCACCTTGATGAATCTCGGCTTTCATGTGGTCGTCAACGGCTCGCGGGAACACCTGCCGACCGCCCTCGAACAATTTCAAAATACATTTATCGTCTGCATCACGGCCCCGGTCGAAGTCATCCGACACCGGCTCAGCCAAAGGGCGCGCGAAAATGATGCTGAAATCGAGAACCGCATCCGGCGTGCGACTTCCCTGAAGTTGCCATCGGGGCACAACGTAACAACCATCGTCAACGACGGCGTGCTGGAAACTGCGGGAAACGCATTGACACAGGTACTCGCAGCCCTGAAAGCAGAACCCCCGGCCTGATACACCACAATCCACCGGAACAATTCGCGAAAAATCCAGCAAACCTCATCCGTCTCCTGCACCCGGTCAGCTTTGGCTTATCATTGCACCAAACAAAACCTGCGTCCGCCCCCACCGTTTCGGGAACCGGCGACCGAAAACCACGGAGACGTCGTGAATCGCAATCCATTAAAGCTCTGCCTTGCTGCCGCCCTGCTTTTATCGCCCCTGTTGGCAACGGCCTCCGAGAACTATCCAGCGCGAACCGTGCGCATCGTTGTGCCCTTCGCACCCGGCGGCTTTGTCGATTTCACCGCGCGTCTGGTCGCGCCACCGCTGGCGCAGGCAACGGGCCAGCAATTCGTCGTCGATAACCGCCCCGGCGCCGGTGGCATTGTCGGTGCTGAATTTGCGGCGCGTTCGGCGCCCGATGGTTACACGCTGATCATCGGCAGCGCGGGTACGCACTCGGTGAACCAGAGCCTGTATCCGAAACTGTCCTATAACGTGCTGCGCGATTTCATCCCGGTCGCGCGCTTGACCGATGCGCCAAGCATCCTGACCGTGCATCCGTCGCTGCCGGTGAAAAGCGTGAAGGATCTGATCACCGTCGCCCGCAAACAACCGGGGCAGGTCAACTATGCGTCGGCCGGCGCGGGCACTTCAACGCATCTGGCTGCCGTGCTGTTTGAAAGTATTGCCCAGGTGAAGATGTCGCATATTGCCTTCAAGGGCGGCGGACCGGCGGTGGTATCGGTGTTGTCGGGTGAGACGCCGGTGACGTTTGCGACCGCCGCATCGGTTGCGCCGCACATCAGCTCCGGCCGTCTGCGCGCCATTGCAGTCACTTCCGGCAAACGCTCTGCAGTGTTGCCGGAGCTGCCGACCATCTCCGAGAGCGGATTGAAGGGTTATGAAATGCTCAACTGGCTGGGCCTGTTTGCACCAACAGGAACACCGAAGGTAATTGTCGATCGACTCAGCCGCGAATCGCTGAAGGTGGTCGCGCAGCCCGAGGTGGTGAAACGCTTCAATTCCCAGGGCGCGGAACCGTCGCCACTGGCTTCGGAGGAATTCGCACCCTTCGTCAAAAGCGAAATCGCCAAGTGGGCGAAGATTGTTGCGGAAACCGGCATGAAAGCCGACTGAGCGCATCACCACAGCCGCAATACAAAGGGCACGCCGCGGCGTGCCCTTTTTGTTTTACCACTTCAGCCCTGCCTCAGATCCGGCACTCATCGGAGCCGCAACCGAGATCGCGATCCGATTCCGCCAGCAGGCGATCAAAGGTTTCCGGAAGACGGATCGGCTTACCGACCACCGCCGGTGAATGCGCCTGCAGCCATTGACTGTGTGTTGGATGATCGCCGCCAGCGACGATAAAAATCAGGTTCTCCGGCTTTTGCGCAATCGGCCACGGATCGAGCTTGATGCTGTCACGCGCGACCGGGCTGGGATCGATTTCAATCCAGGCGAGACCGCCGGCGCGTTTGATGGTCTCCATCGGAATCTTCGAGTGTTCCCACAGGAAGTCCTGCAGCTTCTTCGGCGTCCAGCCGAGTTTGGCCATCATGCCGGCGACCACCGGCGAGATCATCATCGCGCCGGGTGTGCCGTGTTCCCAGCCGGCGAGCGCGGCGAAGTTCGGCGTACGCATGAAATCCGCCATGCGATACAGCCCCTGCGTGACGTCCTCTTCCGGCGTTTCTTTTTTCGCACCGCGGCGGCGGATGTTGGTGACGCCGCTGGCGAAGTACACCGACACCGAGTTGCTGCCGCGCGCAAAACCGTGGCGGCGTGTGCCGTGTGGCTCCCAGCCTTCGGGCAGGCTCGCTTCGTCTTCGGCAAATACCGCATTGGTGTAACGCATCGCGCCGTAAATCGCCATGGTGCCGATGCCGGGCAATGCGCCGCCGACGTTCTGCTGCATCAGGCGTAACGCGCGACCGATGCTGGCGCCAGCGGGGCGCTGCGGATCGGGACCGAGGCAACCAAATCCGGAATTGAGGCGGATGTCCTTGGCAATGGGACCATTGACGATGACCACCGGGAACGGACCACCGGAAGTCGCCTGTAACTGGTCGAACAGCGCGTCGGGTTCAAGGCAGGCTTCCACCGCCGCAATCAGCACCGGCAGGTATTCCGGACGCCCGCCCGCCATCGCCAGCGCAATCGCGCAGGTTTCAACGGTGGTGATGCCGCCGCGCGGCGGGAATTTACCCAGGCGATGTGTGCGCGGCAACGCCGAGCCGCGCAGGATCCAGTCGACGCGTTCCTCGGTCGCCGGCCACACCGGCAGACCGTCGCCCCAGAGATTGGTCAGCAGCAGGTTATTGGCTTTTTGCAGCGCGTCTTCATAACTGCGGCCTTCGACCGACAGCAGCGAAGCGACTTCCGGCGCACCGACCTTGAAATCGGACTGCCATTGAGTCAGTCCGTTATAGAACTCCCGCTTGCGCGCAGTAACGGCCGACAGATCACTGCCCGGCAGGAACATGTCGATCGGAAAGGTGACCATCGCGGCATCAGGCGCAAGGCCCAGGCCCGATACGGCATTCTTCATGACCCCGACAAAATCCGAACGCGTCAGGGTAACGGTGGGAATCCCCAGTGCTTCAATTTGCGCGGCAGCACGGCCGCAAGCAGTGGCGCAGGACCCTCAGGCCGCGTTGCCGACGATGACGGCGTCGACCCCGCTTTCCTTGACCCGTCTTGCAGTGTCTTCGGTCGGGATCAGCACATTGCCCTGCGGATAAGCGTCGATCGGCAGCAGTTCCGCCGTCGGAAAATCCGCCTTGATCAGATCACGCAGCAACGGCAGCATGCGAAACGCCTGCCATTGTTCGTTGGTGACAAAACCGATGCGTTTACCAGCCAGCGTATCGATACGCGGCGCAAACGGCACGCTGACTTCCAGCGGTCCGCAGGGGTCATGGAAATTGATGGTGGTCACTGCAGACTCCTCCGGGATGTACTCAGGATGACGTGGAATCAAAATGTTCTGGAGAGCATCCTATATGAAGCGCGGGGATGGTGTGCGCACGGCTCCATATTACGAACGCCATTTTCCCTCGCAGTACGCCTTAAGTTCACTCAGCTACGACAAACTGATAATCACCTTTCCCAACAGGGCATTGGATTCGACGTAGGCTTTGGCATCGGACAACCGATCAAACGGGAATACGCGATCCACAACGGGCGTAATCCGGCCATCAACCAGCCCCGGAAGAAAATCGCGATTAAATCCCGCCGTAGCCTTCGCCCGGTCCGCGGTGGTCAGCGGGGTATTGGAGATTCCCGCAATTTCCAGTCGTTTCGCGTGCACGGTTTCGAGGTTCAGATTGGCATTCATCATGCCGTCGACATAACCAACCACGATCAGACGCCCGAAATCACCGAGCGATTCCTGGCACGCCGGAAACGCCGTGCCGCCGATCAGGTTTACCGCGAGATTGGCACCCTTGCCGCCGGTAGCCTCAAGGACAGCCGCCGTAAACGATTGGCTGTCCGCGCAAACAGCCACATCAAGACCAACGGTCTTCAACTTTTGCAGCTTCTCCGCGGATCTGGAAACACCGATCGTTTTAACACCAAGATATTTTCCGGCCTGTATGCAGGAAACACCTACGCCCGATGATGCGCCGGCAACCAACATCCATTCACCGGACTTGACCCGCCCGTACTGAACCATGGCCTCCCAAGCGGTAATGAAGGCAATCGGCACCGCAGCCGCCTGCTCCCAGCTCAAGCGATCAGGTATCAGCGTCGCAAGCACTGTTTCGACCAGAACGTATTCGGCGAAGCTACCCTTGGCACGGGCCATTACGCGATCACCAACCGCAAAATCAGTGACTCCGGGCCCGATCGCACAAACTTCACCTGCCGCATCGACCCCACCGGGGCGAGCGACATCGGCCCTGTGACGTGCAATCGTGGCCAGGATGTCGCCGCGGTTTAACGAGGACGCTCGAACTTTGAGCAGAAGTTGGCCGGCGCCGGGAACCGGCACGGGAACATCACGCAACTCAAGCGAAGTGCCTTCAGCAGCACCTTTGATCCAATACGATTTCATTAGTGAATCCGGATTCTTTCGACGGTATCAGTCTTTCTGGATACCCAGAAGCACGCGGGCCTCATCGGTAGTGGCAGGATAACGTCCGACCGAACGGCCAAGTTCGGCAAACCGGCGAACGAGTTCTGCGTTCGTGGGGTAGCCTAATTCAGGATAAGGGTAATCGCCAAGCCCCGGGGCAAGATGACCACCCTGCTCCAATGCAAGGGTCGAAACGTTGAGCAGATTGCCTTCCTTCAGTGCCACGGTCCACTCGATCTTGCGGTGCCGCGGAAGGAAGTCGATCAATCCCTGCAGGCCACGAGACGTTCCGGGATGTGCGCCCACATGCCAGCCATCCGCCAATACGCACTGGATGTAGGCCGGCTCGCGAATGGCGCCCATGTCCATCAGGGCATCGGTCATGCGAATAAAGGGTACGGCCCATACCGACAAATGCGGTTTGACACCGGACTCCGTCATTCCCTTGGCCAGAAAAAGGCAGGTCTCGGTGCTGTTGACATAGGTCTTGTTGACCGTCTTGAACATCTTCTTCACGGGATCGTAACTGTCCAGATTGGTCGAACCCGTATCTACGGCTGCAAAATCCGGCCGGGAGCGGGTTTTCTTGCCCATCAGTTTGATGTGCTGGAGGCGGTTTTCGTCCTCCTTCACAGTGTGCACACCGAGTGTCGAGTCGACCAGGATGTCTGTGCGATCACGGATTTTCTCGACAATCTCTGCGTAGACTTCCGGGGTGTGGCACGGACTGCCGTCCGGGTTACGCGCATGGAAGTGAATGATTGACGCCCCCGCCTCCCGGCACTGGGCGGCAGTTTCCGCGATTTCGTCCGGTGTATACGGGACGTTTTTGTTGAATTCACGTCCCACGTATTCATTCACCCGGACGGTAATGATCAGCTTCTTATTCACGACACTCTCCACTTTGCCGGCACCTGGACGGAAAAACACCAATCACGGTAATCAAGACGTTGCGCCCCAGAGACCCACCTTCTTGGCGATGGTTGTCCATTTTTTGATTTCTTCAGCGACAAATTTCTCAAATTCCTCGGGTGTACTGCCCACCGTATCGGAACCAAACTGCACCATGCGCTCAGTCAGTTCCGGCGAACGTACTATTTTCACTATCTCTTTGTTCAAGCGGTCAATAATGGGTTTGGGTGTCTTTGCCGGAGCAAGCACGCCAGTCCAGATGGTCGCCTGATAACCGGGCACGCCGGACTCGGCAATCGTCGGCAAGTCGGGCATGAATGCAGAGCGCTTGGAATCGCCCAACCCGATTGCACGCAACTTACCGCCCTTGATGTGCGGAATCGCCACCAGCGACGGGCTCAGCGACAACTGGATCTGCCCTCCGACCAAATCGGTAATCATTGGCGCGGCCCCCTTGTAGGGGATGTGCACCATCTTGATGCCGGCAAGTGCATTCAGTAGCTCCGTTGCCAACTGTGTCGCACTTGAACTCGAACCATAGTTGAGACCCGACTTACTGGATTTCGCAAAAGCCACCAGTTCGACGACGTTTTTTACCGGCACCGAAGGATGCACCACGAGTATCAATTGCTGCGAAGCTGTCTGCGTGATGGGCGCGAGGTCGCGTAACGGGTCGTAGGAGAGTTTCATTCCCATTGCCGTGTTGATCGCGAGACTGCTGGACACCATCAGGAATGTGTAACCGTCCGGCGCTGAGCGTGATACCAGCGCCATGCCAAGAACCCCATCAATACCCGGTCTGTTGTCGGCAATTACGGGTTGCCCCATGGTTTCGGTCAGCTTCTGGCCAATGATGCGGGCAAGCACATCGGTGTTGCCCCCGGCAGCGTAGGGAATGACGAAGCGAATCGGCTTTGACGGGTAAGTTTGCGCGGCGACGGGTAACGCAAAAAATCCGAATAATGCTGCTGCCGCAATGAATACACATCTGAATGAATGCATGATCTCCTCCATCCTGTTTATTTAATCGACACTGGCGCAGTCAGCGTTGCCAAAGCCGGCTACTTCTTCATGTTGAGAATGCGACGCGCATCTTCCGGCGTTGCCACTTCACGCCCCATGGCTCTGGCCATGTCCGCGATGAATTTCACCAGTTCCGCGTTGGTGGGGTAGCTCAATTCGGGATAGTGGTAGTCGCCCAGACCGGGAGAGATATGACCACCTTTTTCAATCGCCAAGGCAGCAACAGGCAGGATGTTTCCTTCTTTCACGCAAACGGTCCAGGCACACCGTTTGTTTGCAGGAAGGGCATGGAAGAACGCAGCAAGGCCATCGGTAGTGCCGCGATGTCCGCCGATGATGCCGCCCTCACAGAGGACCAGATTCACCATAACCGGCTCGACAAACTCACCGAGGTCCAGAAAAGCATCAACAGCCCTCAGGAACGGCACAGACCAACAGGCCACCAGCGGCTTAACGTTGATCGATTTCATCGTGCGTGCAAAATTCAGACAGCTGCCGATCGTGTTCACGTAGGCCTGATCGGTGGTCTCAAAGCGCTTTTCAGCCGCAACATACACGTCGGTGTTATTGCTCCCGATGTCGATACTCGCCATATCGGGCTTGGCTTCAATCACATGAGCCAGCCGCTTTTCATCGGCACCCGCGTTATGAATATTCCCGAGCGTCGTATGAACCAGAATGTCTGATTTCTCCCGGATTTTCCGGGCGATCTCTGCGTAAAGCTCAGGACTGTTGGACCGCCCGCCATCGGGCGTCCGCGCATGCACATGCGTAATTGCCGCGCCTGCCGCACGACACGCGGCCGCATCGGCCGCAATTTCGTCCGGTGTATACGGGACATGCGGGTTGGGACCACGCCTCATCCATTCGTTTTGCCTTACCGTGATGATGAGCTTTTCCACGCCCCCTCCTTTTTTTGACAGAAACTTCATCGTTCCGTATAACGGAACACTGTTCCGGATTTATATCCGACGTTAACTTGCGGCGAATAACGGTGTCAACACAAGTCCGGTCCCTGAACACATCAAGAGTCAAGAATCCACATGCTTGATAAAACCCTGCTCAAAGGCCTTCTTGTAATCGAGGAACTTGCCTCCAGCACAAAACCCCGCGGCGTTTCGGAATTAGCCCGAAAACTGAATATCTCCAAAACAAGCATGCACCGCCTGCTGCAAACGCTCGCAAGCAAGCGCCATGTCGAACAGGAGGAGG
The DNA here is from genome assembly GCA_903933915.1 of uncultured beta proteobacterium. Classification (GTDB taxonomy): domain Bacteria; phylum Pseudomonadota; class Gammaproteobacteria; order Burkholderiales; family SG8-41. The sequence goes on from CAIZLW010000197.1 coordinate 15,348, forward strand.
ATGGCGCCGGCTATCGCCTCACGATGAGGCTTTGGGAAATCAGCGCGCAAGTCACTTCCCGGATTGATGTGAAACGGGTGGGGGGGACATATCTGCGCTTACTCGCTGACAAAACAGGAGAAAGCGCGCACATGACCATTCTGGAAGGGCATGACGTCGTATACATCGACAAGATCGACGGCCGCCAGCCGTTACGGGCATTCACACCGATCGCCGGTCGTGCACCGGCCTACTGCGTCGCCACCGGCAAAGCATTGCTAGCATGCCAAAGCGATGCATTTGTTGACCAGCTGAGAAACACCATGAAGCCGTTCACCAAACGAACGATCACGTCGCTCGCAGCTCTGAAGAAAGAACTTAAGGTTGCACTCAGCCTTGGCTATGCGGTCAACCGATGCGAATGGCGGGAGGATATCTGCAGCATCGGCGCAGTGGTTCGCGACGCATCCGGAAATCCGATCGCCGGAATCGGCATCTCCGGACCGGTTCAGCGCCTGCAACCGGATTCAATCAAGCGTATTGGACCCCTGGTCAATGAAACGGCACTGAACGTATCCCGGGCATTGGGATTTACGCGGTAGCCAACGTGGCGCCTTCAAGTCGAGCGTACTAATCCAATTTGACCCCGGCCAGCTTTACCGCTTTCTCCCACTTGTCGATCTCGGCCTTGATAAAAGCGCCAAGCTCTTCCGGAGTGGATGACTCCGCCGCAGCACCTTCGTCAAACAACCGCTGTTTTACCTGGGGCGTATCCAGCGCCTTGATCAACGCAACGCGCACCACATCAATGATCGGTCGCGGCGTTCCCGCCGGTGCCATCATGCAATACCATGCCGTCGCCTCGAACCCGGGCAACCCCGACTCAATCATCGTCGGCACTGCCGGCAGTGACGGTGAACGCGTGGCACTGGTGACGGCGAGCGGATACAGACGCCCCTGCTTGAAAAATCCCATCACGGCGGGCGGTCCGGAAATCATCATGTCGATCTCCCCCGAAAACACCGCAACAGACGCTGGACCAGCGCCCTTGTAAGGGATGTGGACCATCTTGATACCGGTCATGGTTTTCAGCAGTTCACCAACCAGATGATTGGAGGTGCCGTTACCGGCACTGCCAAACGTCATCTTGCCCGGATGCGCCTTGGCCAGTGCGATGAGCTGGCTGACCGTGCGCGCCGGCACCGACGGGTGCAGTGCGATCACCTGCGGCACCTTGGTAATCAAGGAAATCGGTGCAAAATCGCGTACCGGGCTGTAGGGCAGCTTTGAACCATAAAGGCTGACGTTGATGGCCAGCGGCGACACTACACCCAACAACAAGGTATAGCCGTCGGGGGGCGCTTTGGCGGCGATTGCCGTTCCGAGATTGCCGGCGGCACCGGCGCGATTATCCATCAGCACCTGTTGCCCCAGATTTTCACCCAGGCGCTGCCCCAGAATTCGGGCCAGAACATCGGTGGTGCCACCCGGTGCGAAGGGAACGATCATGCGAACCGCACGTTCAGGGTAGTTCTGTGCGAACGCCGGAAAAACCGAAATGCCCGTCAGGGCAATAACGAGACAGACGCCAAACTTAAAAATGCGATGCATGATTCCTCCGTCAATTCAGTATCAGGGCCGGTAACCGAAACTTGGTGGCCCAGCCACGCGTGCACCCGCTGAAACATTGGCAAAATCGCAAAGGATGCGACGCGTTTCGCGCGGATCAATGATTTCATCAATGTTGAACGCTTCAGCGCTGCGAAACGGCGAACGCAGGAGTCGCAGCCGCTCTTCGATCTCCGCCATTTTGGCCTTGGGGTCGGCGGCCGACTCAATCTCTGCGCGATACGCAACCTCCAATCCCCCCTGAACCGGCAGCGACCCCCACTCTGCGGAAGGCCATGCATAACGCATCGAATAGCGTGCGTTATTTACGTGCGCACCACCCGCAATTCCGAAGCACTTCCGCATGATGATGCCGCACCAGGGAATGGTGCTTTCGTTGATGGCGGTAATGGTCTCCATACCGAAACGCACTGCGCTGGCCTGCTCTGCTTCGAGACCGATCATGAAACCAGGGCAATCCACCAGGTGCATCATCGGCAGGTGGAATGTCTGGGCCAGATCCACAAACCGGCGGATCTTGCGTGCGGCATCCACAGTCCAGGCACCGCCGTAGCAATAGGGATCACTGGCCATGACGGCCACCGGCCATCCGTCCAGTCGTGCGAAGCCCGTCACGATCGAACGCCCCCACAACCGACCGATTTCAAAGAAGGAATCCTTGTCGACAACTGAATTGATGATCGGGCGGATTTTGTAGACCTGCCGCGGGTCTTTTGGAATCACCTCAATCAGCGGCTCCACGATTCGCGACGCGTCGGGCGCAGGTTCGGTACGCTCCGGCAATTCATAGACAGACGGTGGCAGATAGGTCAGGAACTTCCGCGCCATTTCAAAAGCCTTCGCTTCAGTCGCCGCTTCGTCATCTACGGTGCCATTGCGGGCATGGATCTGGCTCCCCCCCAATTCATTCTTGGTGTAATCCTGACCGATTCGCTTCACCACCGGCGGCCCGGCGACAAAGATCTGCGAGGTTTCTTTGATCATCAGCGAATAATGGCTCGCGGCCACGCGCATGGCGCCCAACCCTGCAACTGATCCCAGCGCCAGACTGACCACCGGCACAGTGGACAGGTTTTGCACGGCCAGCCCCCATCCGAGCAGACTCGGACACTTCATGTAACCCAATACTTCAGTGGTGCGTACTGAGCCGCCACCACCGGTGCCATCCACCAGACGAATCAAGGGCAAGCGGAGATCACGCGCCATCGCCTCAACCCGCAGCAGCTTGTCCTTGACACCGCCCTCGGATGATCCGCCGCGGACCGTGAAATCATCTCCGGCCACGATAACCGGCTTGCCGTTTATACGGCCGCGGCCCATGACGAGATAACTCGAAGTGAAGGCGGTGATGTTTCCCTTGTCGTCGTATTGCGCCTTACCGGTGACACTGCCGATTTCGTGAAACGAATCAGGATCAAGAACCTGCTCGACGCGCTCACGCACCGTCAGCTTTCCGGCAGCTCGATGCTTGGCCACCCGCTCTGCACCACCCATCTGCTGCGCCAGCTGCTGACGCTCCCGCAGCTCCTTGATTTCCTCTTCCCAACTCATGATTGACTCCTTGATGATCCAGTAGACACCGCCCCATTGATCGGGACAATCAGCGCATCAGCGGCCACCACACCCTTGCCCGCCGGCCGCACAAATAACGGATTAATGTCGATCTCAGAGATCACATCGGCGTGGTCGTTGATCAGCCACGACACCCGAACGATCACATCAACCAGCGCATCAAGGTCAGCTGGCGGCGATCCACGAACTCCCTTCAGGATGTCTTTTCCACGAAGGTCATCGAGCATGTCGCGAGCCATGTCCGCCCCTACCGGCGCAAACCGATGTGCCACGTCGCCCAGCACTTCGGTCAGCACGCCGCCAAGACCAACCATCACGTAGGGTCCGAACTGGGGATCATTCACTGCGCCAATGATCACCTCAACGCCGCCGGCCATCTCCTGAATTGAAATGCCGTCAATCCTCGCGCCCGGAGCATAACGACGACCATTGTCATAAACCTCCTGCGCTGCACGCTTGAGATCAGCAATGGAATTGATATTGAGCCGCACGGCGTCGGCCTCGGTCTTGTGCGGAATGTCCGGTGAAGCCAGTTTGACCGCTACCGGAAATGGAATCGGGCATTTCTCCAGCGCCAGCACCGTTTCCAGTGGCAACAAAGCGTCCCCGGTTACCGGAACACCATATCGCTGCACAAGTGTCTTTGAAACCTGCTCGGAATACGCACCCGCGCCCGCTTTGATATCGAATACCTGTTTCTCAATCGGCCGTGGAATCTGATGTGCACCATTCCGGAAACGATCCTGCTTGATTGCAAAATCGGCAAAGATCGCGGCAGCACGTGCCGCACGTCCCGCGTAGTTAGCACAAAGGTATCCGGCCCGTTCAATCTTTTCGCGTACATCTACATCCCGGGTCGGAATTGATGACCAATTCACAATCATCGGCTTATCCGATTTGGCGGCGGTCTCAATGAACCGGTCTGCCCAAATCCCGACGTCCGGACCCGCTGCGGAACGCACCAGAAACATGTCGAACGCCGGATCATCCATGACGCACTCGATGGCCTTATATTGATCGCCATAATTGGCCATCATGTCGATCGGATTTTCGACCGAGGAGAACGTTGAATTCAGCGCATGCAGTTTCGCCTGAACATCAGAAGAAGTACTGGGCAGATTCAGGCCGCTTTTTTCAGCGTGGTCGGCCATGATCACGCCCCAGCCACCGGAGCCCGTCAGGATGCCGAGATTGCGGCCTTTAGGGTATTTGCCCCCCATTACCAGCCTACCCACATCCGCCATTTCGTCGAGATCACTGACCTCGATGAAACCGCCCTCCCGAAAGGCGGTTCGAAACAGAGTGTAATCAGCGGTGAGCTTCCCGGTATGGGAATTGGCTGCACGACGTCCGGCACCGCCATTTCCGACCTTGAGCATCAGTATGGGTTTACCGACCTCAAGTGCATGGCGTCCGAGTTCCCGTAACTTCATACCCTCGGTCGTCGCCTCCATGTAGGTGGCGATCATCTTGACCTCGTCGCGATCGAGGAAGTCGTGCGCAAAATCAAAAAAACTCAGATCCGCCTCGTTACCGCAGGACACCACATAATTGGAACCGACGCCGTGGGCATTGGCAAACGTCATCATTGACTGGCCGAATCCACCACTTTGAGAAACGATAGCCAGTGGCCCCGGCTTGAGCGTTTTGTCGGACAAGGCCCCGCCAAACGCCATATAGGCACGCTTGATGACGTTCATCACGCCGACGCAGTTGGGACCCACCACTCGCACACCGCTCTTTGCAATGGCCGCATCAAGACGACGCTGCATTGCGTCCCCCGACTCTGTATGCGTCTCGGAAAACCCGGCTGTCAGAATGACTGCATAGGGAATGCCCGCCTGACCGCATTGCTCCAGCACTTCCGGAACATGCCCACGTCCGACAGCGATGACCGCGGTGTCGCATGGTCCTGGCAGCGACAGTACATCGGGGTAGGCTTTTACCCCCTGCACCTCGTCGCGCCTCGGATTGACCGGGTACAGCTTGCCTTCGAATTTGCTGGCCAGCATGTGCGCCAGCGGCTGGCCGCTGATGGACTTCGGATTTGTCGAGGCACCGACGATTGCAATTGCCGAGGGATCAAGCAAACGGGAAAGATCGGGTTTGTGACCAGTTCGTGATTCAGACATTGTTACATTCACCAATCATGCTTATCGAGTTCATACTGCTTCAGATAAAAAACGACAAAAGTCTGCATCCAATGCTTATTCAGCTTTTAATCCGGATTGCTTCGCCACCTTGCCCCATTTCGCAATCTCCTGCTTCACAAAGGCAGTGAGCTCCTCTGGCGTATCACCGACAAAATCAGCCCCCTCACTTTCCAGTCCCTTACGGACTTCCGGCAGCTTGATGATGCGCGCAATCTCCACAGCCAATTTATTAACAATATCCTTGGGAGTTCCTGCAGGCACAGCGACGCCATACCACGTCGCCGTTTCAAAACCCTTAACCCCTTGTTCATCCAGCGTCTGCACTTCTGGCAATGCGGCGGAACGCTTGAGCGTTGTCACTGCAATGGCATTGAGACGGCCTGTCTTCACATGTTGCATCGGTGAAGCCATTGCACCGAAATAAAGTGGGATTTGCCCTGACAAGGAATCGACCAGCGCCGGCCCGGCGCCGCGATACGGAACATGTGTAAGGCGCACCCCGGCCATGGTGTTAAACAGAGCACCCGCGAGATGACCTGATGTCGCAATTCCGGCCGTTCCGAACGCGATCGCGTCCGGTTGCCGTTTTGCGAGTTCAATTAACTGGTGGGCATTTTTTACGGGAAACGACCGGTGTGCCGCGATCAGTACGGGCACTTTTGCCATATTGGTCACCCAGGCAAAATCCTTGACCGGGTCGTAGGGCAAATCTTTGTAGAGCGCCGGGCCGACGGTATTCGCAATGCCGGCCCACAAAATTGTGTATCCGTCAGGCGTTGCTTTGGCAACCAGTTGGCTGCCCAGATTCGTGCCGGCGCCCGGTCGATTATCAACAAGAACCTGCTGTGACCACGCGACGGTCAGTTCCTGCCCGACCAATCGCGCCAACCGATCCGATATCCCGCCCGGGGCGTATGGAACGACAATGCGAATAGCTCTCACGGGATAACCGGAAGGCCCAACTGCCGATTGCGCTGCCAAACAAAGCTGTGCAGCAGCCAATAGTGATACTGCAACTGCAATCCTGGCGGTGCGGCGCATCGTCTCTCCTCCGAGTCGGCATCATCGATATCGATCAGACGATATCGATCATTCCAAATCAGACAGCCATGGACGATATGCCTTTGATATCCGGCTACGCCTCGCACCATCCTTTGGAATGCTTCACCGCTACTCTACCTTTACGCCGGCTTCTTTGAAGAACTTAGTCCACTTTGCGATTTCGCCAGGCAAAAAATTCCTCGAATTCTCCAGCGTCGGGTTTTCGACCACCTCGACGCCCAAGCGATCAAGCTTGTCGCGGGTTGCAGGATCCTTGGCGGAAGCATTGATCTCGCGGTTCAGCTTGTTGACGATGGAGGGCGGCGTTTTGGCAGGTGTAAAGATCATGTTCCTGGTGTAAGCCTCAAACCCGGGCAATCCCTGCTCCGATATAGTCCGCAGGTTCGGCAGTGACCGCGCGCGCTGCAGTGTGGCGGTCCCGATGCCGCACAACGGGTCGGCGCCCGCACCCTTGCTGTTCGGTTGCGGGACGGGAACGGGACCGGGACCGGGAACGACAATACCATCGCCACAATTAACTTAAGTTGCTACGCGAGGCGTATCACCGAAGACAAAATGCGTTCTGCATTTTTGCCAAAAACGCTCGAAACCGCACGGGCTATTGCAGCAGAGATGTATTTGATTCAACCAAGCTGAAGTCGAAAGCTACAGCACGCTTACTGGACAGTGACCTTTGCATCGCGAACCACATCCCGCCATTTTGCAATTTCTTTTTGCAAAAATGCGTTGGCCTGTTGAGGCGTAGATCCTACAGGCTCAACGCCCTGTCTTTGCAAGGTCTCCGTCGACTCCTTCGACTTGAGATGCCGGACAATTTCCTGATTGAGCGTCGTGACAACGCTGGACGGAGTTCCCTTAGGCGCCATCATCAGCCACCAAGCGGTAACTTCGTAATTCCTGTATCCCGACTCGGCGATTGTCGGCACATCTGGCAATAAAGACGAACGCGTTTTTGCTGTGACTGCCATGGGTTTCAGTCGCTTGGCATTGATGTAAGGCAAGCCGGCGGTCAGCGTACCGAAATACATCGAAACCTGGCCGCCCAGCAGATCAACCAATGCCGGCCCGCCGCCTTTATACGGGACGTGAACGAGGTCTGTCCCAGTCTGCAATTTGAAAAGCTCACCTGCGAGATGTGTCGCATTGCCGATACCTGCGGATGCAAAAATCAACTCCCCGGGGCGCCGTTTCGCCAGAGCCACCAAATCCTTGATCGAGTGCGCCGGAATGGCAGGATGCACCAGCAGGACAAACGGCCCCTCACCAACCTGCGTCAGTACCTCAAAGCTGCCCACTGAGTCATAAGGGACCGTTTTGTACAGTGCCGGATTGATCGCGTGGGCAGCCGATGTAAACAGCAATGTATGTCCATCGGCGGGCGCTTCAGCAACAAGCTGGGATCCGATCATACCGCCGGCGCCCCCGCGGTTATCAATATTGGTTTGCTGCTTAAGCGACCGGGTCAGCCCTTCGCCAATGATTCTCGATATGACATCGTTGGCACCTCCCGGCGGATACGGCACAACGATGCGGATGGGTTTAGTCGGGTAAGCGGTCTGTGCAGTGGCAACAACCGCACACCCCACCAGCATTAAGGCGAGAATGGCCCGAACGCCGGGGTTCATGCTACAGCCGTGCCTTTGAGGGTGGTGCGGTCCATACGACGACGCATGGCCGGCTCGTAGTCGCCGACGGCTTTGTGCTGGGTTGAGCAGTTGTCCCACATCACAAGGTCGCCGACCTGCCAGTTGTGCCGATAGATGAATTCGTCCTTGAGGCAATGTTCAAACAGCTGGTTAAGGATCGAGTCACTCTCCGACTTCGGTAAACCAATGATTTCGGCGGTATATCCCTCGTTGACGAACAAGCACTTCTTGCCTGTGTAAGGGTGTTTCCGCACAACGGGGTGAACAACGTCGGGGAGCGCCTTGCGCTGTTCATCGGTCAAGGGCACGCGCTTGCCGCTCGGACGGTCGCGGTTATAGCCTTTCTCATAGTGATGGACGGCATTAAGCCCTTCAAGACGCACCTGAAGCGCAGCGTTCAATCCATCAAAAGCCGGGATAGTCCCGCAAAACATGGTGTCACCCAGCGACTTACCGTCACGCACCGGGACCTCACGAGCCAAAAGCAGCGATCCTCTGCTGGGCACCTGCTTATAGCTGAGATCGGTATGCCAGAACTGGCCGGCATCAATACTGCCGACGGGCTTTCCATTTTCCATGACATTAGAAACCACAAAAATTTCGGGACGGTTCTTCATCAACGCGTCCTTGCGAACATGGATTTCCAGATCCCCGAAACGCTTGCTGAATTCGACGTGCTGGTCTTCCGTGATGTTCTGTCCACGGAAAACAACAACACCGCTGTTGTTGAACACATCCTCAATCTCGCGGAACAATTCCTCCGGAACCGGCTTCGACAGATCAACGCCGATGATCTCTGCCCCGAATTTCGGAGTCAGCTTTTTAACCTGAAGCGTCTTCATATGCTTTCCTTTAAGTCATCAAATTCGCGTTTGAAACCATCGTCAATCGCCTGCACCAGAAAAACAATTACCACCCGCCTCGTTGCACGTTCGACTCTTTAAGGACAATCTCAATGTGCTCCGGCGCTTTCGAATCCGAAATCCTCGGCGTCGATCATATACGGGATGAAATCCTGATAGGCGTAGCTGTCGCCCAGCGGGCTTCCCTTGCCGATCTTTCCGCCACCAAATATCCCGAACTTCATCGCCGCTCCTTTAACGAGTTGTCCTGCGCATCACGCCAGCCCACTGCCCTGCCGCCGGCCTCTATCACTCCATGAGCTTGATTTCTGCCGCTTTTTCGATCTGCATGTCCGTCAGTGCGATGACCTCGTCCGCAGTGAATCCCGACGCCACTTCCTGCAGCACAAAATGGTCATCCTTCCATTTCAATACCGCGAGGTCAGTGACGATGTAATTGACACAGGCTTGACCGGTCAAAGGGAATCGGCATTTCTTTTTCAGCTTGGGTCGGCCCTTGCTGTCGCAATGTTCCATGACAATGATCAGTTCAGAGCGTCCGGAGATCAGGTCCATCGCACCGCCGATGCCGCCGAGTTTTTCGTTTTTGGTGCTCCAGTTGGCGACGCTGCCTTCCTGGTCC
>CAIZLW010000198.1 GCA_903933915.1 uncultured beta proteobacterium
CAGGCCCTGACCCGCGCCCGTTTTTCCGCCGGCGACCGCGCGGTGGGCGACGCCTTCGAGCGCATCCGCTGCGAAGTGCTGCGGCAGAAGCGCGACCTCGCCTCGTTGCGCGACGAAGTCCTGGCGATGCGGCAGAAGATGATTGACGCCCATGGCACCAAGGGTGACCTGCGCGAAACCGTGTTCGACCTCAAGCACGATCCGGGCGGCCTGGTCGACGTCGAATTCGTCGTCCAGTACCTGGTGCTCGGCTATTCGCACCAACATGCCGAACTGACCGGCAACCTGGGCAACATCGCGCTGCTGAAAATCGCCGCCGACCTCGGCCTGATTCCGCCGGACCTGGCGGAAACCGTGCGCAACGCCTATCGCGACTACCGCCGCATGCAGCATGAACTGCGCCTGAATGCAGCGCGCGCGCGGGTGGCGCCGGATCTGGTGCAGCAGCGGGTGGAGGCGGTGCGGGAACTGTGGCGGTTTGTATTCGACATCCATTAACCAGCGTGGTAACATTGTGCTTACGAGAAACCCATGAGGAAAGCTGACATGCAGGTATCGATAAGGAAGATGGGAAATTCCCAAGGCGTGCTGATTCCCAAGCCGATACTGGCGCAGGTCGGGCTGGAAGAGTTTGCCGATCTGCGGGTCAACAACGGCGTGATCGAGATTCGGCCGTTCAAGCGCAATCCGCGCGAAGGCTGGGCCAAGGATAGCCAGCGCATTGCCGCGGCTGGCGACGATGTGCTGGACTGGCCCGAGTTCGGCAACGAAGGAGATGCGGAGCTGGTCTGGTGAATCCGCCGAAGGTCAAGACCGGAGAGGTGTGGCTCGCCTGCCTGGATCCCACCGTCGGCAGTGAGATCCAGAAGACCCGGCCCTGTGTGCTCATATCGCCGGGCGAGATGCATGATTATCTGCGCACGGTAATCGTCGCGCCGATGACCACCGGTTCCCGTGCTGCGGGGTTTCGCATTCCGATTACCTTCCAGGGGAAATCAGGCCTGATCCTGCTGGATCAGATTCGAACGCTGGACAAGTCGAGGCTGGTGAAGCGGGTGGGCATGGTTCATTCGGCGACGCTGGAGAAAACCCTGCGTACCTTGCAGGCCGTCTTCGAACCAGCCTGACCTGGTTAATTCCTGAGCTGGTGTTCGCAAATCAAATGCCCGGCCAGTTCTCCGACTTCCAGCAAAGCCTCGATGCCGATCCCGTCAAGCGGGGCAGGCAGTTCGAGCATTTCGTCAAATGGTTTCTGAAGGCCGACCCGGAATGGTCGACGCAAGTCGATCAGGTGTGGCTCTGGCATGAATATCCGGGGCGCTGGGGCGCCGACTGCGGCATCGATCTGGTGTTCCGCCACAGGAACGGCGAGCACTGGGCGGTGCAGGCCAAGTGCTATTCACCCGACCACGACATCACCAAGCACGATGTCGATAAATTCCTCAGCGAGTCGAACCGGCCAGGAATCAAGCACCGCCTGTTGATTGCCACCACCGATCGCATCGGCGCCAATGCCCGGCAAGTCTGCGCAGCCCAGGAAAAGCCCGTCGTGCGCTTTCTGCTCTCGGATTTCGAGCGTGCCGCGCTGGACTATCCCGTCAGCTTTGCCGCACTTCCGCACGCGAAGCGCAAGGCGCGTCCGGAACCTCGCGACCACCAGAACGAAGCCAGAGTCGCCGTGGTGCAAGGGCTGCGAACCACCGACCGTGGCCAGCTCATCATGGCCTGCGGCACGGGCAAAACTTACGTTACGCTCTGGATCAAGGAAGATCTCGCCGCGCAACTCCCCCTGGTGCTGGTGCCGTCCTTGGGGCTGCTCTCCCAGCTTTTGCGCGAATGGACATTCGCCGCCGCCACGCCATTTGAAGTGCAGTGCGTCTGTTTCGCCAGACTGTCGGCGCCAAGGGCAGTGACGAAGCCATCCACAGCGTGGCTGACCTGGCCTTTCCCGTCACATCGGATGCCGATTAAGTAAAGCGCTTTCTCGGCGGGACAGGCGACCGCGTGGTGTTTTCCACCTACCAGTCTTCCTCAATGACTACAATTTGGGGCACCCTTGAGTCTGCGGTAAATCTCGCTATCAGCAAGCTCGCTGGCTATTCGACACCCCTAGACTTTCGCGCCCTTATCCTTGTCGCACACTCGAACTTCCAACAGCGCGTCGACATAATTTCTACGCTGTGCGAACAGCTCGCACCCCAACACACAGGTCTAGCCACATACAAGCAGGTCGTGGCTAAGATTGAGGCTGCGCAGAGGGCACGGAATAAGTATGCGCACAACGCTATAGTCACCGATGATGAAACTGGATTGGTAAATGTTTCGTTCGTTTCTGCACGCGGAACGCTAAAGACGAAGACTGAAGTTGTGCGCCTTGAGGATATCAAGGAATCAACGGCAAAAATTCATGAGGCAATGTGCGCCCTACACACGCTAGTTACCGGCCATGAAATTGGGCCGTTCTGGGAAAGAGGCGCCTAGTCTGCGTATTTCGCTCAACATGACAATCTGTTTCAGAGAGCGAACTGGGGTCGCGTTGAACTTTATGACAGATCAAATCGCCGTCTCACCAGCGCCGACTCTTCGCACCAGTCGAGGCTTTGGCGGCTAAAATTCACGCTCGATTCCAGTCGCCGCTTCATTCCCGCATCAAGGAAAACCATGCCCGTCAATTACACGACCCCCGCCGCTGAAGCCCTGTTCCCCATTGCCGGCGTCCGTCTCGGCACGGCCGAGGCAGGCATCCGCAAGAAGGACCGGCGCGACCTGACGCTGATCGAGTTCGCGCCCGGCAGCCGTGCCGCCGGGGTGTTCACGCAGAACCGGTTTTGTGCGGCGCCGGTCACGCTGTGCCGCGAACATCTGGCGACCGACGGCAGTATTCGCGCCCTGGTGATCAACACCGGCATCGCCAATGCCGCCACCGGCGAGCAGGGCCTGCGCGCCGCACGCGACACCTGCGCTGCGGTGGCGAGGCTGCTGGGCTGCGAGTCGCGCGAGGTGCTGCCGTTTTCGACCGGCGTGATCCTCGAACACCTGCCGGTCGAGCGCCTGATTGCCGGCCTGCCTGCGGCGCAGGCCGATCTCGCCGCCGACCACTGGCATGCCGCGGCACATGCCATCATGACCACCGATACCGTGGCCAAGGCGGCCAGTCGCCGTGTCGCCAGCGCCGACTATTCGATCACCGTCACCGGCATCAGCAAGGGCGCCGGTATGATCCGGCCCAACATGGCGACCATGCTCGGCTACATCGCCACCGATGCCGCAATTGCGCAGCCGTTGCTGCAACGCATGGTCAGCGAGGCCGCCAACCGCTCGTTCAACTGCATCACCGTGGACGGCGACACCTCCACCAACGACGCGCTGATGTTGATCGCCACCGGACAGGCCGCGTTGCCGGAAATCAGCGATGCGGGGAGTGCGGAGTTCGCCGCGCTGCAAACCGCCGTCAGCGAAGTCGCCATCTACCTCGCGCAAGCCATCGTGCGCGACGGCGAAGGCGCGACCAAATTCATCGCCGTGCGAG
>CAIZLW010000199.1 GCA_903933915.1 uncultured beta proteobacterium
CGCTGCCGGCCAGCGCGTGATTGAGCAGCGTGGCCACCAGAATGCCCCAGATGATCGGCCAGGGTTTGCGGAAACGCGCGGCCAGTATCAGCGCCAGCAATTGCGTTTTGTCTCCGATTTCGGCGAGTGCGACGATGCCGGCAGAAATGAGAAATGCTTCCAAGGGAAATCCTGCAAAGGGCGACTGATAAGGGTGCGGACTGTAACGGAGCAAGCGCTTTCCCGCAATTTTGGCCGGTCAGCGTCCGCATAGTGCCGAGATACGTGGTTGGGGTGATCGCGTTTCGGTAAGCTTGAGCCAACCTGTATTGCATTGTCGAAAACAGAATCGAATATCAAACACTTCGGATGTCGCGGCGCTGACTGATGTGCGATCGCCAACGTTCGCGGGATTTCAGGGCAAGGGGGGCAGAAAAAATGAGCATTGACAACAACAGCCATGCCGGGATGCTCGCGCAGAGCGTTGGCGATTTTGTCAAACGTGGCGCCGATTTGCCGCGCGTGCGTGCACTGTCGCAGACACACGCCGAATTTGACCGGGCGCAGTGGCGCCAACTGGCCGAATTGGGCTGGCTGGGCGTGCTGGTGCCGGAATCCTGCGGCGGGCTCGGACTCGGGTTGGCGGAAGCCGCTATCGTGACCGAAGGGCTAGGGCGGGCACTGACGCCGGAGCCCTACACCGCGGTCGCAATATTGTCGGCGCGCGTGCTCGAACACGCTGCGGCTACCCCCCTGCGCGAGGAGTTGCTGACCGGCCTGGTTACCGGCGATCGCATACCGGTGCTGGCCTGGCAGGAACAGGCGGATGATTTTGGCGGGCTGCAGATTGCCGCGACGGCGACGCCGTTCGAAGGCGGTTATCGCGTCAGCGGCCAGAAAAAATTTGTCATCGGCGCCAGCGCTGCGGACGGCTACCTGGTCACCGCACAAGCGAAGGACGGACTGCAGTTGCTGTGGGTGCCGCGCGATGCCGCAGGCTGCAGTACCGGCCTGCATCCCCTCGCTGACGGGCGCAGTTATGGCGAAATTACTTTCAAGGACGTGACGGTGCCGCGTGAGCAGGTGCTGGCGACCGGTGGCGCGGCGCGCGCAGCACTCGACCGCGCGCTTGATCATGCGGCGGCTACGGCCTCGGCAGAACTCGTCGGCGTGATGAAGCGTGCCAACGAAATGAGCCTGGACTACATGAAGACCCGCGTGCAGTTCGGCAAGGCCATCGGCAGCTTCCAGGCGCTGCAGCATCGCGCAGTTGATCTTTATATTCAGCAGGAACTGGCCGATGCCGTGCTGCGCGACGTGATCGGCCAATTGGACGACGCGCCCGCCGATATCGCGCGTGCGCTTGCCGCCAGTCGCGCCAAGTCGCGCTGCGCCGATGCCGCGCTGGCGATTACCCGTGCGGCGATCCAGTTTCATGGCGCGATCGGTTTTACCGAGGACTGCGACGTGGGGTTGTATGTGAAAAGGGCGATGACCGTATCGGCGTGGCTGGGCAATGCCCGGACGCATCGCGCGCGTTATGCGCGGTTGTCTGTGCAAGCGCAGCGCAAGGAGGCGGCATGACCGACTGGAACGCCAGCAGCGATGAAGAGTTCCGCGCCGAAGCGCGTCGCTTTTTCGAAAACGAGTTTCCCGCCGAATTCAAGTTCCTGCCGCGGCGCATGCGCTGGAGCGAATGCCGCGATTGGTACCTGAAGCTCTCCCAAAAAGGCTGGATCGCGCCCAACTGGCCGCCAGAATACGGCGGCATGGGCCTGTCGCCGTCGAAACTGCTGATTTATTTCGAGGAAACCGAACGCGCCGGTGTCGGCCGCATGCCCGATCAGGGCATCACCATGGTCGGGCCGACGCTGATCCGCTTCGGCAACGACGCGCAACGCAAACGGTATCTGCCGCAGATCATTGCCGGCGATGCCACCTGGTGCCAAGGCTACTCCGAACCCAACGCCGGTTCCGATCTTGCCAGCCTGCGCACCGAGGCTGTGCTTGACGGTAACGACTATGTCATCAACGGCAGCAAGATCTGGACGTCGATGGCGCACGACGCGACCAACATCTACGTGCTGGCGCGCACCGACAAACAGGCGAAGAAAAAGCAGGAGGGCATCAGCTTTTTCCTCGTCGACATGAAAACGCCGGGCATCACGCTGCGCACCATCCGCAATATCGCCGGTCACGAAGAGTTCTGCCAGGTGTTTTTCGACAACGTGCGCACACCGAAGGAAAACCTGGTGGGCGAGCTGCACCAGGGCTGGACTATCGCCAAGGGACTGCTCGGATTCGAGCGCCTGAATATCGGTAGTCCGCGGCGTCCACTGCAGGCGCTGGAGAAACTCGAAGCACTGGCGCAGGCGCGTGGCCTGCTCGAAGATCCGGCTTTTGTGGAGCGCTTCACTCAGCTGAAGCTGGATCTTGCCGACTTGAACTCGCTGTACGGTCGCTATGTCGACAAGGCGCGGCGCGGCGAAGCCATGGGGCCCGATGTGTCGATGCTCAAAGTCTGGTCGATGGATACCTATCAGCGCCTGTCGGAGCTGCTGATGGATGCGGCCGGCGAATATGGCGCGGTTGAAGGTGAAGTTGATTTTGGCGCAGTGGCGATCGACGTGCTGTCGCCGTTCTACAACTCGCGGCCGGGCACCATCTACGGCGGTTCCAACGAAATCCAACGCTACATCCTCGCCAAGTACGTGCTGAACCTGCCGTCCTGACGCGGCTGCGGGCCGCTGTTACCCCACCTTTATTGGCAGAATCACTATCTGCATGCCCTGAAATCCAGGGCATGCCAGCTTAGGAGGGGTTGTGGTGTCTGCTCACCGGCGATGCCGATGAGCAGACACCCAACGCGTTACTCCACCTTCATTGGCAGTATCACCATCTGCATGCCCTGCAGATGCAGCCGCTGCTGCATGGCTAAAGCGGTCTGGTTGTGCAGCCAGCGGGTGAAGAAGTTGTCGTGCACGAAGATCAGCTTGGATGCGAAAAACACGCAGTTCGGGAAGTCGCGTGAAATCTGTTCGGTCAGTTTGAGCAGCTCCTCGACCGGCTCGGTGCCGAAGGCGCAGTAGGACTTTGCCGCAAGATCATGGGTGTGGCAGAAGTTTTCGTAATAACGCAGCGAGTTTTCAATTTCATACTGCAGCGTGCGCAGCGCGCCCGGCCCGTCGTAGCGCTGGGCGTCGATTTCGCCGACGCTGACAAACACGAAATTGCAGAAATGCCCGGGGAACAGCCGTTGCACCCACAACATGGCGTGCATGCCGACGCCGCGGTTTTTGCCGACAAAAAACACCGCAGTCGGTTTTTGCGGATCGGGCTGTGGCGGGTTTTGGACTTCCTGCAGCGGCTTGCCACTGGAGAAAAGGCTGTCGATTTTGCGCAGTTGTTCCCGCGTTTCTTCGTAATGCCAGCGTATGGTGGCGCACAGTGCAATCACGCCGCCGGTAATCAGCAGCGTGACCCAGCCGCCTTCGTTGAACTTGCCGAGGATCAGCACCAGCAGGATGCCGGCGGTGACAAAAAAGCCGAGCGCCGACAGCGCCAGCCGGCCGCGCCAGTTTGGCGCCGAGCGCCGGTTCTTGGCCCAGTACAGGCACAAGCCCCACAGCGCGATCGAAAACGTCAGGAACACATTGATGCTGTAGAGCACCACCAGCAGTGCGACACTGCCCTGGCTCCACAGCAACACCACCAGCGCCGCAGCAGCCATCAGCACGACGCCATTCTGGGTGACCAGCCGGCTGGACAACTGGCGGAACTGTCGCGGCACCCAGGAATCAGCCGCCATGTTGGCGAGCACGGCCGGGCCGCCAAGAAAACCGGTGTTGGCGGCAATACAAAGCAGGCCGGCCTCCAGAATCAGCACCACCATCAACGCCCCCTGATTGATGGCCACGCCGCCCAGATCAAAATCGTCGATGATGGCCTTGAACACTGTTGCATTCAGCGTCTGCCCAGGGGTTTTCACGGCATCCCAGAGCATATAAAGCACCAGGATGCCGCCGGCCATGAAAGCCAGCGATGTGGCCATATAAAACATCGTCCACTTGCCGGTGCGAACGCGCGGCTCGGCCAGCGTGTTGATGTTGTTGGAGACGGCTTCGAGACCGGTATAGGTGCCACCGCCGTGGGAATAGGCGAACAGCAGCGTGGCGGCGACAAAAGTCCAGCCCGACTCTTTCGCCATCACTGCGGTTTCGCCCAATGTTGCCGGGATCAGCTGCGGCAGACGGTCCGCGTGCGCATAGATACCCCAGCCAATAAGCACGACATGGACAATGACGAAGCCGACGAAAATCGGCAGCAGGATCTTGATCGCTTCCTTGACGCCGCGCAGATTGATCGTCAGCAGCAAGCCCACCAGCACCATCGCAAACGGCACTTTCCAGCCATGCCATCCCAGCGGCAGCAGGCTGAACAACGCGTCAGCGCCGCTGGCCACCGAAATGGCAATGGTCAGCACGTAGTCGACGATCAGCGCCGAACCCGAAACCAGGCCGGCGCGCGGGCCGATCAATTGGGTTGCGACTTTGTAGCCGCCACCGCCGTTCGGAAACAGCTCGATGACCTGGTTGTAGGCCAGCGAAATGATGAACACGGTCAGAATGGTCGCCGCGGCGAGATACAGGCCGAGCTGGGTATGCGTTCCGAGCGCGAGATAGGCTTCTTCGGGGCCGTAACAGGCCGATGACAGGCCGTCGGCGCCGAGGCCGACCCAGGCGAAGAATGCGATCAGCGCGATGTGCCGGCGCGTTTCGGGATTCATCGGATCGCGCGGGGCGCCGATGACGATGTCACGCAGTTTGTGGGTGTTTGCCAATGAAACCGTCGCAGCGCTTCAGTCTGCGGCGTAGCTCCTGCGGGTGTCGGCCTCGACGCTGCGTGAGCAGGCGATCAGCAATTTTGTGGTGACCTGCAAGCCGGTCATGGAAGTGAGGCGGTGAATGCGCGTTGAATTATCGCTGTTTGCGCTTCATGATAGCGCAGTTTAATCACCCCAGCCAGAACCCCGCAGGAGCCCCGCATGAGCAAACAAGCCATTCATACCGCCGACGCCCCCAAGGCTATCGGCACCTATTCGCAGGCCGTGCGCTGCGGCGACACCGTTTACCTTGCAGGGCAGATCGGACTCGATCCGGCGACCATGCAGATGACCGACGGCATCGACGCGCAGATCCATCGCGTGTTCAAAAACCTGCAGGCGGTGGCTGCGGCCGCCGGCGGCACGCTCGATGACTGCGCCAAGGTTAATGTCTACCTGACCGATCTCGGACACTTCGCCAAAGTCAACGAAATCATGGCGGGTTATTTCCATGAGCCATATCCCGCGCGCGCCGCGGTCGGTATCGCCAGCCTGCCGCGCAATGCGCTGGTTGAAGTCGATGCGGTGATGACTCTGAAGTGAGCCGCCGCCGCATCAACAGTGAAAGGCCGGCGGCATGACGCGGACCCGTGCCGCACCACCGGACGCCACGCATCCTTCGTTATCGGGGTTGAGCAAGGCTGTCGCCGAGAAACTCGGCAAGCTCGGCATTGCCCGCAAGTTCGATCTGGTGCTGCATTTGCCGCTGCGTTACGACGACGAAACGGCGCTGTGCCCGATCAGCGACGCGATGCCGGGCGAGGAACTGCAGGTGCAGGGCACGGTGACCGATTGCGACATCAAGTACCGCCCTAAACGCCAACTGGTGTGCCGCATTGCCGACGACAGCGGTGATGCGCTGACGCTGCGGTTTCTCAATTTCTACGGCAACCAGGTCAAGCTGCTCGCCGTCGGCAACGTCATTCGCGCTTTCGGCAGCGTGCGCCTGGGGCACTTCGGCGCGGAAATGGTGCACCCGCGGTATCGCGTGGTATCCGCTGAAATGCCGGTCGCGAAATCGCTGACACCGGTGTATCCGACGACCGCCGGTCTGGGCCAGGACACGCTGCGGCGGCTGATTGTGCGCGTGCTGGCGGACGAATCGCTGGCCGAGACCTTGCCGGCATCGTTACTGGAGTCGCTGGGTCTGCCGGCGTTCGGCGCCGCGGTGAAGCTGCTGCACAATCCGCCGCCCGACATTGCGCAGGCCACGCTGCAAGGGCGCACGCATCCGGCGTGGCGGCGCATGAAATTCGACGAACTGCTGGCGCAGCAATTGTCGATGCGTGTGCATTACCAGCGCCGCCGTGCCGCCGGCGCGCCGGTGATGCGCGTGCGCGGCAATCTGGTCAGTGCGTTGCTGGTGCGTCTGCCGTTTCAACTGACGTCGGCGCAGAACAAGGTGCTCGCGCAGGTGCGCGGCGATCTTCAGCAATCGCACCCGATGCAGCGCCTGTTGCAGGGCGACGTCGGCAGCGGCAAGACGGTGGTTGCGGCACTGGCGGCATTGCAGTGCATTGAAAACGGGTATCAGGCTGCGGTGATGGCGCCAACCGAAATTCTTGCTGAACAGCATTACCGCAAGTTTGCCGAGTGGCTGGAACCGCTGGGGTTGAAGGTCGCATGGCTTTCGGGCGGCCTTAAAAAATCTATTAAAAAACAAGCACTTAGTGACATCACGCAGGGCGAGGCGGTGATTGCTGTCGGCACCCATGCGCTGTTTGAAGAGGAAGTGGTGTTCAAGAATCTGGGTCTGGCGATCATCGACGAGCAGCATCGCTTCGGCGTGCACCAGCGCCTGGCCTTGCGCATGAAGGGCAGCAAACCCAACAAAGGCGCGCAACCGCACCAGTTGATGATGAGCGCGACGCCGATTCCGCGCACGCTGGCGATGAGTTACTACGCCGATCTCGATGTGTCGGTGATTGATGAGCTGCCGCCGGGCCGCACGCCGGTGGTGACCAAGCTGGTGGCGGAAGAGCGCCGCGACGAAGTCATTCAGCGCGTGCGCGACGGCTGCGTCTCCGGTCGTCAGGCGTACTGGGTATGTCCGCTGATTGAAGAATCGGAAACGCTGCAGCTGCAGACCGCGCTCGATACCCACGCCCATCTGCAGCAGACCTTCCCCGAACTGCGCGTCGGCCTGGTGCATGGCCGGATGAAAAGCGCGGAGAAGCAGCAGGTGATGGCGGCGTTCAAGGCGGGTGAAGTGCAACTGCTGGTGGCGACCACGGTGATTGAGGTCGGCGTCGATGTACCGAATGCGTCGCTGATGGTGATTGAGCACGCTGAACGCATGGGCCTGTCGCAATTGCATCAGCTGCGCGGTCGGGTCGGCCGCGGCGCCACCGAGAGCGCCTGCGTTTTGTTGTATCAAGGCCCGCTGTCGCCAATGGCGAAAGAGCGGCTGAAGGTGATTTACGAAAACACCGACGGATTCGAAATCGCGCGGCAGGATTTGCAGTTGCGTGGACCGGGTGAGCTGCTGGGCGCGCGGCAAAGCGGGGTGCCGATGTTGCGCTTTGCGGATCTCGCATTGGATCTGGATTTGCTGGATGCGGCGCGGGAGGCGGCGGAGCTGTTGTTGAGGGATGAGCCGGAGGTGGCTAAGGCGCACCTTGCGCGGTGGCTGGGGGGGAGGAATGAGTATTTGAAGGTGTAATGGTTTCTTCGTATGCTGAACAAGGCATACGCAAGACAACACCCCTTGTGAGCCGCCGAGCAGCGCAGCCGGGCCGGGGACAGTCGGCGAGCACTGTCTGAGCCCTCGCGTAGTTTGCGAGGGCGAGTTGCGCGCCCCGAAGGAAGTCACCTTGGGTGGCAGCCGCCCGGCTTGGCGAGCAGCACAGGGAAGTCCGAAGGACCGGCGAACCAGGGTCGCCTTCTCTTTGGTTACTTTCTCTTGGCGAAGCAAGAGAAAGTAACTAGCCGCCGGGCTACCCCCGGCA
>CAIZLW010000200.1 GCA_903933915.1 uncultured beta proteobacterium
CCTCCAGCGCCTTCATCTGCGAGATCATCGAGGCGTCCATGCCGCCGTATTTGGAGCGCCACTTGTAAAACGTGGCCGAACTGATGCCGTGGGTGCGGCACAACTCCGGGACCGGCGTGCCGGCATCAGCCTGCTTGAGAACGCCCAAAATCTGGCTGTCGGTAAATCGCGATTTCTTCAAGGGAACCTCCTCGGGGTAGATTACGAGAAAATTCCACTTCTGGCTGATACTCTTTTATGGGGGGATTACCGTGCGGCGCAAGTTCATCCGGGATAACGGACTGGATTATGCCGTCGACCAGATCATGGTTGGCACCGGCAGCAAGCAGATCCTCTTCAATACGCTGCTCGCCACGCTGGAGGCCGGCGACGAAGTGATCATTCCGGCGCCGTACTGGATTTCATACCTGGACATGACGCTGGTCGCGGATGGCACGCCGGTCGTTGTTGACTGCAGCATGGAGAACGGTTTCAAGATCACGCCGCAGCAACTGGAGGCGGCGATCACCCCGCGCAGCAAGTGGCTGATGATCAATTCACCCGGCAATCCCAGCGGCGCCATTTACAGCCGCAGCGAGTTGCTGGCCCTCGCGGAAGTGCTGCGGCGCCATCCGCAGGTGTGGATTCTGTCGGACGACATCTACGAGCATCTGCGTTTCGACGGCGTGGAGTTCTGCACGATGGCGCAGGTGGCGCCGGATCTCGCCGATCGCACGCTGACGGTCAACGGGGTGTCGAAGGCCTATGCCATGACCGGGTTCCGCCTCGGGTTTGCTGCCGGGCCGCGGGAACTGATCAATGCAATGGTCAAGCTGCAGTCGCAGAGTACCGCCGGTGTTAATTCACTGAGCCAGTGGGCGGCAGTCGAAGCGCTGGACGGTCCGCAGGAATTCATCGCCGAGCGCGCTGCGGCATTCCAGGAGCGTCGCGACCGACTGCTCGAAATCCTCAATGCAGTACCGGGCATTACCTGCGACCGGCCGCAAGGCGCGTTTTATCTGTTTCCACGGGTTGCAGGTTTGATCGGTCGCCGTACGCCGCAGGGCAAGGTACTGGAAAACGAACAGGACATCGTGCTCCATCTGCTGGAGCACGCGGGCGTGGCCGTGGTGCAGGGCGCGGCTTATGGGGTTAGTCCGCACATGCGCATCTCCATCGCTTATGCCCTCGACAGCGTCATCGAGGGTGGGCGGCGCATTGCGAAGGCGGTCGCCGAACTGCGCTAGCGCGGTTCAGCGCAGGAGCTGCAGTGCCTGCTCAAGGTCGGCAATCAGGTCGGCCGGATCTTCCAGGCCGATGTGCAGGCGGATCGTTGGTCCGCCCGGATTCCATTTCGTTGCCGTGCGCACAGTTTCCGGATGCGGCGCTGTGATCAGGCTTTCGTAACCGCCCCAGCTCGAACCGATGCCGAACAGTTTCAGCGCGTTGACGAATGCCGCGACCTGCGGCCGCGCTGTAGGCTGCAGGACCACGCCGAACAGCGAGGCGGCGCCGTCGAAATCGCGTTTCCAGATCGCATGTCCCGGATCGCTTTCCAGCGCCGGGAACAGCACGCGCTGCACTTCAGCGCGCCCCTGCAGCCAGTTGGCCACGGTGATGGCGTTTGCCATCTGCTGTTTCATGCGCACGCCGATGGTACGGAAACCGCGCAGCGCCAAATAACAGTCGTCAGGACTGACGCAATAACCGAAGTCGGCGACAGTGTGGCGCACCGGCAGCCAGTATTTTTCATTGGTGACGATCACGCCCATCAGCACGTCGGAATGGCCGACGATATATTTGGTCGCGGCATGGATGGAGACGTCGACGCCGCGTTCAAACGAGCGGAAAAAATACGGCGTGCCCCAGGTGGTATCGGCCAGCACCGGAATATTCCGCGCATGAGCGGCGGCGGCGATCGCCGGAATATCCTGCATTTCAAAGGTCAGCGAGCCCGGGGCTTCGCAGAACACGGCTTTGGTGTTGGCTTTGATCAACCGCTCGATGCCGGCGCCGATCAGTGGATCGTAGTACTCGACCTCGATGCCGTTGGCGCGCAGTTGCCTGTCGCAGAACAGGCGCGTGGGCGCGTAGGCGCTGTCGGTCACCAGCAGGTGGTCGCCCATTTTGACGAAGGCGCACAAGGCAGCGGTGATGGCGGCAAGGCCCGACGGCACGGCCACCGCCTGATAGCCGCCTTCCATCCGGGTGACGGCATCTTCAAAAGCGAACGTCGTCGGCGTGCCGTGGATGCCATAGCGCATCGCCTTGTAATCATCCGGGTCGCGTGTCTCGTACGACTCCAGATCGGGAAAAACCACAGTAGACGTGCGGTAAACCGGCATATTGACGGTGCCGTGGGTCTGGGACGGATCGCGTCCGATATGGGTGAGCAGCGTGTCTTTTTTCATTGCGGAATCCGGACGGTACTTTGGAAGGGATGTGGCTTCTTACGATATGGACTGCGGCCGTCGCATTGTGCGTGACCGGATGGAGCGGCGCAACATCATTGCCGCGGTCATTCCGGCATTTTTGCGTTATCCTAAACGCTATTCCAATGGAGGAGCGAGCGAACCGCAGCGGTGTCCCGCATGCGGTGCGCGTCAACGTTATGGACCATCACCACCTGTTTGATGTCGGCGGCGCAAAACTGTCCCGCCTTGAAGACCTGCGATTGATCAAGGGCGAAGGCTGTTACGCCGCGGACTGGAGCCTGCCCAACCAGGCGCATGCTGCATTCCTGCGGGCTGATCGCGCCCACGCAAAAATCCTGTCGATCAACGTCGATGCCGCACGCAAGGCCAAGGGTGTGCTCGGGGTTTACACCGGCGCCGATGCCGTCGCCGCGGGTTATGTGAAGCCGCTGAGCATGCTGACCTTTGCCGGCAAAGACGGCAAGAAGGCGAATCTGCCCAACCGCGCAGTGCTGGCGCATGAACGTGTGCGTTTTGTCGGCGAAACCGTGGCCATGGTGGTTGCCGAGACTGCGCTGCAGGCGCAGGACGCCGCCGAGTTGATCGAAGTCGAATACGAAGAGCTGCCGGTGATTGTGGATCCGCGGGCGACGCTGGAAGCTGGCGCGCCGCAATTGCACGATAACGTGCCGGGCAACCTCGCGTTTGAACAGGAAGCCGGCGATGCGGCTGCCGTCGCAGCGGCGTTCGCGAAAGCGACGCACATCACCAAACTGAAGCTCGATTGCACGCGCGTTGCACCCAGCCCGATGGAGCCGCGCGCCTGCCTGGTCGGTTATGACGCCGGTTCCGGCGCATATACCATGCATGTGCCGGTGCAGGGCATCAACATGATGCGCATGCAGATCGTCGCCTATACGGGCGTGCCGGACGACAAACTGGACATCAAGGCGCGCGACGTCGGCGGCGGTTTCGGTCAGCGCAGCATTGCTTATACCGAATACGTTGCAGCGATGATCGCCGCCAAGGCGCTGAATCGTCCGGTGAAATGGGTGTCCTCGCGCAGCGAAGGTTTCCAGTCGGATTCGCATGGCCGCGCCAATTACATCTACGCCGAAATGGCGCTCGACCGTGACGGCACCTTCCTTGCGATGAAGCTGGACTGGATCGCCGACCTTGGCGCCTACCTGCATCCCGCCGGTCCGGTCAGCCCGATGCGCAATCCGGTGACCTGCCTCAACGGTGTTTATAAAACCCAGGCGTTATTCGGTCGCTGGCGCGTCGCCCTGACCAATACCGTACCGGTGTCGGCCTACCGCGGCGCGGCGCGTCCGGAGATCGCCTACACGATCGAGCGTCTGGTCGATGAGTCGGCGGCGCAGATGAACATCGACCCGGCCGAAATTCGCCGGCGCAATTTCATTCCGACCGATGCTTTCCCGTACAAGACCCCGACCGGCTCGGTCTACGACATCGCTGATTTTCCCGGCGTGTTCGACAAGGCGCTGAAGCTGGCGGATGTCGCCGGTTTCGCCAAACGCCGCACTGAATCCGAGAAGCGCGGCCTGCTGCGTGGCCTGGGTTTTGCGACGGTGATCGAAAACTCCGGCGCCGGCATGTTCCCCAAGGACGAAGTGCTGCTCGAAGTTGCCGCCGATGGCCGGCTGACCGCGTATTCGATCTCGCATTCGCAGGGCCAGGGCCACGAAACCACGTTTGCGCAGATCATCGGCGACGCGCTGGGCATCCCGGCTGAACGGGTGACGCTGCGCCAGGGTATCAGCGAAAAAGGATTGATCGGCAACCACACCGGCGGCTCGCGCACCATCGTCGGCGCCGGCACGGTGTGCCACATCGCCGCGAAAAAACTGATCGAACACGCGACCCCGCTCGCCGCCGAGCAGTTGGGCGTCGAGCCGTCGCAGGTGGCCTATGCGCACGGTGAATTCAAGTCGACCGCATCGGACAAAAAAATCACGCTGGGCGAACTGGCGGCGAAAAAACCGCTGTCGGTCACCGGCGAAGGCAAGTTCGGCTCGACTTATCCCAACGGCTGCCATGTCGCTGAAGTCGAAATCGATCCGCAAACCGGCTTCACCGACGTGGTCTCGTATGTGACGGTCGACGACTGCGGCGTGGTGATCAACCACACCATCGTCGAAGGTCAGATGCACGGCGCGGTGGCGCAGGGCTGGGGCCAGATTTTCGGTGAAAACGTGGTGTATGACCCCGAGACCGGACAGTTGCTGACCGGCAGCTTTGCCGATTACGCGATGCCCAAGGCCGGCTGGATCAAGGACATCACCATCGCCGAACACACCACCTTCGGCACCATCAGCCCGCTGGGCGTGAAAGGCATGGGGGAGTCGGGTTGCACGGCGTCACTGGCGACGCTGACCAATGCGGTCATGAATGCGCTGCGGCCGCTGGGCGTGCCGCCGCTGGACATGCCGCTGACCGCGCACAAGCTGTGGCAGGCCATTTCGGCTGCGAAGAAAGGTAAATAAAATGCACTCATTCCAGTATCGCAAGGCGAACACGCTGCAAGAAGCCGCCGACTGGCTGGCCAAGGATGAAGACGCAAAAGCGCTCTCCGGCGGCATGACCCTGCTGCCGACGCTGAAGGCCCGGCTTGCCCAACCCTCGCAGCTGATCGACATCGCCGGTCTTTCCGAACTCGCCGGCATCGATAACAAAAACGGCGTGCTGAGCATCGGCGCGGCGACCAAGTACTATCAGATCGCCACTTCACCGGTGGTGCGCGAAGCGCTGCCGGCGCTGGCCGACCTGATCTCGACGGTCGCCGATCCGCAGGTGCGCAACCGCGGCACCATCGGCGGATCCGTCGCCAACAACGATCCGGCGGCCGATTCGCCGGCGGCGGTGCTGGCGCTGGGCGCGACGATCATCACCAACAAGCGCGAAATCGCCGCTGATGATTTTTTCCGGGGCATGTTCACCACCGCGCTGGAACCCGGCGAACTGGTGGTGCGCATTGCGTTCCCGCTGCCCAAGGCCGCGGCCTATGCCAAGTATCCGCATCCGGCTTCCGGTTATGCGATGGCTGGCGTATTCATCGCGCAGACCGCTGCGGCTGTGCGCGTGGCGGTCACCGGCGCCGGCGCTTCGGGCGTGTTCCGCTGGACTGAAGCTGAAGCAGCGCTCAGCAAGAACATGAGCGCGGCAGCGCTGGAAAACCTGACGGTTTCCGCCGACGACATTAACGAAGACATCCACGGCTCGCGTGAATACCGCGCGCAGCTCGTCAAAGTCATGGCCGGCCGCGCCGCGGCCGCCATCTCCGGAAAAAAATAGGGAAGAAGCAACCATGGCCAAGATCACAATGACCGTCAACGGCGTGAAGCAGAGCGCTGACGTTGAAGACCGCACGCTGCTCGCCAATTTCCTGCGCGACACGCTGAAGCTCACCGGTACCCATGTCGGTTGCGACACCAGCCAGTGCGGCGCCTGTACCGTGCATGTCGACGGCCGCGCAGTGAAATCCTGCACGATGCTGGCGGCCCAGGCCGACGGCGCCGACGTGGTGACCATCGAAGGCCTCGCCAAAAACGGCAAGCTGCACCCGGCGCAGGCGGCGTTCACCGAATGCCATGCGCTGCAGTGCGGTTTCTGCACCCCGGGCATGATCATGACCACCGCAGCGCTGATCAAGGAATATCCAGCGCCCACCGATGAACAGATCGTGCACGGGCTCGAGGGCAACCTCTGCCGCTGCACCGGTTATCTGAACATCGTCAAGGCGGTGAAGCGCGCCGCCGAGCTGCAGGGCAAGTAATCCGCAGCGTCCCTCCGCGCGCATCTACTCGCGGTATCCTTCGGGTTCACCGAAGGATACCGCATCATGACATCCATTTCTCCATCCGCACCCGGCCCGCTGGCCGGCGTGCGCGTCATTGAACTCGGCCAGCTGATCGCCGGGCCGTTCTGCGGCAAGACGCTCGGCGACTTCGGCGCCGAAGTCATCAAGATTGAACCGCCGGGCAAGGGCGATCCGCTGCGCAAATGGCGCATGCTCAAAGACGGCAACTCGGTATGGTGGGAAGTGCAGTCGCGCAACAAGCAGTCGGTGACGCTGGACCTGACGCAGCCCGAAGGCCAGGACATCCTGCGTGCGCTGGTGAAGGAAGCCGACGTGCTGATCGAGAACTTCCGCCCCGGCAAGATGGAGGAATGGGGGCTCGGTTACGAAGATTTAAAGAAACTCAATCCGCGGCTGGTGATGGCGCGCATATCGGGTTACGGCCAGGACGGCCCGTACTGCAACCGCCCCGGTTTTGGCGTCATCGCCGAGTCGATGGGCGGTCTGCGCTACCTGACGGCAGAGCCGGGGCGCGTGCCGGTGCGTGTCGGTGTGTCGATCGGCGACACGCTGGCGGCGCTGCATGCCGTGATCGGCATTCTGATGGCGCTGTATCACAGAGACCGTAATCACCGTGATAAGGGTGACAAAAAGGCCGGCGGTGAGGGCCAGGTCATCGACATTGCGCTGTACGAAAGCGTGTTCAACTGTATGGAAAGCCTGCTGCCCGAATACAGCGCGTTCAACGCCGTGCGCGAAGCCGCGGGCAGTGCGCTCCCGGGCATCGTGCCGTCGAATGCCTATCCCTGTCGCGACGGCTGGATACTCATCGGCGGCAACGGCGACGGGATTTTTAAGCGACTGATGTCCGCCATTGGCCGTGATGACCTCGGTACCGCGCCCGACCTCGCTTCGAACGACGGCCGCGTCAAGCGCGTTGTCGACATCGACGGCGCGATTAGCGCGTGGACCGGCGCACGCGACAAGGCCGACGCGTTGAAAATTCTCGACCAACACGATGTGCCGTCGGGTGCGATCTACTCGATCGCCGACATCGCTGCCGACGCGCAGTACCGCGCCCGCGAGATGATCCTCAACATCACCACGCGCGACGGCTACAACGTCGACGTGCCCGGCATCGTGCCCAAGCTGTCGGCCACACCGGGCGGCATTCGCAACACTGCGCCACGACTGGGCGAGGATACGGAAGCGGTATTGCAACGCGCCGGCCTCAAAGCGGAAACCATCGCTGATTTACGCGCCAAGGGTGTGATTTAATCATCAATAAAAACAAGTAATTATGGAGATCCCCATGATCGACCACCTCGACCACTTGGTCCTGACCACTGCCCAACCCGATGCGGTCATCCGCTTCTATACCGAAGTCCTCGGCATGAAGCTGGAAACCTTCCGTAGCGGTCAGCGTCTGGCGCTGAAGTTCGGTCGGCAGAAGATCAACATCCACGTTAAGGGCAAGGAATACGAGCCAAAGGCGAGCGCGCCAGGCGTCGGCACGCTGGATTTCTGTTTCATCGCCTCGGTGCCACTGGAACAGGTGATGACCAGCCTACAGAAACATCAGGTGGCGATCATCGAAGGGCCCTGCACCAAGACCGGCGCAATGGGCGATATCCGTTCCGTTTATTTCCGCGATCCCGACCTTAATCTGGTGGAAGTCTCGGAATACCTCTGAAACGGACGGCGCTTACTGGTCATCGGCGTCCGGCACCAGTTTCAGCGCGTTGCCGAGGGTGTTTTCGCGGAAGCGTTTGCGTTCGAACAGTTTCTTCTGTGCTTCCGGCGGCAGGTCGGTGATGCGGATCACGTTGCGGCTGATCAGCACGTCCACAAGATCTTCCAGCACCCGTACCAGACTGGCGTCGAGGTTGCTGAATGCACCCTGCGCGGCACCGCTGGCCTGCAGGAAGGCCAGCACGTCCGGGTGATCGGCGGGCAAGGCTTCGCTGCCGTGAGTGTTTTCACGGGACAGGCTTTCGATTTGACCTTCGGGGTTGCGTTTTGCGTAGAGCATGATTATCTCGCAAGCATAAGCTATCTAGGTCGATTCCCGTGGAAACTTTAGGGCCTGATGACGCGCGGGGCTGATCAGCCAGCGATTGAGCGTCGGTCCATAGGACGGCCAGGCCTGCCAGTGCCGCAGGTTGCCGACCAGATTGAACGCCTAGATGATCGCGTGCAGGCCGAGAAAAGTGATCATGCCGATGCCAGCACCGAAGTAGCGGTGAAAGCACCAGGTCACGATGCCGGTGGTCAGCGCAGGGACCCAGGCCAGCTTCGCCCCGCAGCGCACACAGAACTTGTCATTGCTGCCGACGGAACAGGAGAAACAGGGCGCCATTCCCCCATCACCCGGCGGTTGACGCCGGGCAGTCAGCGGCCTAACATTCTTGTATCTCATTTGTAGTACAGGAGCCGGCCATGGCAGTTTCTCTGCGTATTCCCGAGGAAATCAAGCGGCGTGTCGAAAGGCTGGCTGAGGCGCGCGACACCACCGCACATGCATTCATGGTGGGGGCCATCGAGGAGCGCCTGCTGGCCGAGGAAACCCGCGCCGAATACCATGCCGAAGCGACGGCCCGGCTTTCGCACATGAAAAAAACCGGCAAAGGGATTCCGGCAGCTGAAGTGTTTAATTACCTGCGTGAGCGCGTCCAGGGTAAACCCGCCGCACGGCCCAGGACACGCAAGATCGCATGATCATCTTTTCCGGGGAGGCGCTTGCTGACCTCGAAAAGATTTTCGAATTCAATGCCGAGCATGATTCTGCCGTCGCGCTGGATCACATCGAGAAAATACAGTCCGCGGTGACGGTGCTTGAAGTGCATCCGGAAATCGGCAGGCGGGTTAATGCGGGTTCGTCGCTGCGGGAACTGGTCATTGCGCGCGGCCAGGCAGGCTACGTCGCGCTCTACGAGTTTTCACCCGCGGCAAACCGGATTCGCATCCTCGCAATACGCCATCAGTGCGAAGCGGGATACTTGAGCGAGTAGGGCTGCCTAACCTTTAGGAGTGTGATTGCAAGACCTGAGCCCATGGTTCGCTTGAGGTAAAGAAAAAGGGCTCCGTTCATTCCCATGGCACCCTAGTGCAAAAAAGCCAGCAGCGGCTTCAGGATCAGGCAGGTTTCCTGAAACACCCGTTTGTAGATGATTTCTTCATAAGTAGTGATGATGCGGCAACTGCGCATCAGAATAAAGCAGTCTGGGCTCACGGGGCAGCTTCGCCCCGCACTTCGCACAGAACTTGTCTTTGCTGCCCACCGGCGCCCCACAATCCTGACACCGCCGCATCTCGCAATACCCCCTCACGGCTTCAGCTTGTCCTCAAACCAGTTCCACATTTCCGCGACACCCAGCGTCAGGTAATCGCGCTGGCAATGCTGTGCGCCGCCCTCTTCGGCGGTGAACACCCGCAGTGTCTTGTCCGGGGAGCCTGAGGCGTTGTACAGCGCCTGCGCGTCGGCCAGCGGCACCTGTTCGTCGTCGGCGCCGTGCACAATCAGGAAGGGGCAGCGCATTTTTTGCACCACGCCGTCGAGCTTGAACGGTTCGAGTTTCTTCAGCGCCTCGTCCAGCGTATCCACACCCAAGATCCACGTGATGTGATGGCCGGGTACGGACAGTGATGTCTTGAACTGTGCCTCGATGCGTTTTTTCCAGGTGGCGTGGTAATCCCAGATCGCGCCCCAGGCGATGCAGGCGGCGAAACGGTGGTCCATCGACGCCATGCGCGGCGAGTAATAACCGCCAAGGCTGATCGCGACCACGCCAATTTTTTTGGCGTCGACGTCATTGCGTTTTTCCAGCCAGTCGACGCAGGCCGAGCCGGCGATTTCGTAATCGTGGCGCAGGTACTGGCCGCGGAAACGGATGGCTTCGCCGGTACCCGGACCGTCCATGATCAGCACGGAAATACCGCGCTTGATCAGGTCGGGCACACCGCGCACGTACTGGATTTCCTTGGTGACATCGAGGCCGTCGAAATAAACCACGCAGGGCGGCTTCTTCGATTTGGCATTTTGCGCATGCACGAAATAACCGGGCAGGGGGCCGGCGGATGTTGGAATCTCGACGATCTCGATTTTGACGTCGGTCAGGCCGACATGGCGGTGGAAGCAATCCACGCCTTTTTTGTAGGCGGCGAGTGCGATGTCGTCTTTCGGTGTGCGGAAACGTTCGGCCATCTGGTAATAGTTGCAGGCGCGCAGATAGGCGCTGGCGGCAGACACCGGATGTTTGCTCGCTTCAAAACGTTCGGCGTGGGCGCGCACTTTGTCGGCGACCGACACGCAGGCATGGAACCAGGCTTCATCGTCGTCCGGCGCCTTGTCCTTCAGCTGGACGGCTATTTTGTACAGCTCGCTGATTTCCGAGCCGCCGTAGGGCGCTGCGCTGAGGATATTGATAAACGCCGACGACCAGCGGTAGTTGCCGGGGAAGTACATGAAATAGGCAGGTTCTTTCTTCGCGTTCATGCCGGTTCCTTTTTTAAAAATGATTAGCCACAGAGGACGCAGAGATCACAGAGGAACATCAAAAACAAAAGCCATTTTTCCATTTTCGAAACCGTGAAATATCGGCCGTCGCATTCCCGGTTTTTCTTTCTCTGTGGCTGCTTTTGAAGTTTACTGCTTCGGAATATTGGCGACGCGGGCGATCTTCGCCCATTTTTCGGTTTCGGTGCGGATGAAATCTGCATAGGCCGTGGTGGTGATGCCGCTGGCCTCATGGCCCTGGCCGGAATACAGCGCGCGGGCTTCCGGCGTTGCCAGCTGTTTGGAAACGATCTCGGCAATGCGGTTGGTGATCGCCGGCGGCGTGCCTGTCGGTGCCAGCACGCCGTTCCAGTTGTAGCTTTCGAAATCCTTGATGCCCTGTTCGGCGATGGTCGGCACGTTGGGCAGCAGCGGCGAGCGTTCGCGCGAGGTGGCGCCGAGACAGCGAAGCTTGCCGGCGTTGACATGCGGCGTGGCGATGGCGAACTGGTTGATGGCGAGTTCGATGTTGCCAGCGATCAGGTCGATCGTATATTGCGCCGCGCCCTTGTACGGAATGTGGTTGAGTTTGACGCCGGCCTGAAACGCAAACAGTTCGGTGGCGAAATGACCGACGGTGCCGACGCCAGGCGAGCCGTAGTTGATCTTGCCGGGCTGGGCCTTGGCCAGCGCGATGAACTCCTTGACGTTGCGCGCGGGCAGGCTCGGGTGCAGGCAGACGCAGCTGGCGCTGCGCGCAATCAGCACGATGGGGATCAGGTCGCGCAGCGTGTCGTAAGGCATGGTGTTGCGCACGCTGGGTGCGATGGTCAGCGGCCCGGGATTGCCGGCGAGCAGGGTGTAGCCGTCGGGGGCGCTTTTGACCACGGCTTCGGTGCCGGGTACGCCGCCGGCGCCCGGCCGGTTGTCGACGATGAACTGCTGGCCGAGGGCAGTGGAGAGTTGCTGCGCCGCCCAGCGCGCCTGGTTGTCGGTGGGGCCGGCGGGCACGAACGGCACGACGATGCGCACCGGTTTCGAAGGATAAGTCTGTGCAGCGGCAGACGCCACCAAAAATGCCGATGCCAGAACGCCGAACAAGGTTGCGGGTTTCATGGGCTCCTCCAGAGATTTGCGTGTCACATCGTGAACATCATTTAGATGAACGCGGCGCACGCTTGTTGCCGCACCTTAGTTAGCTGCCCCTTCCCTGTCAATCTTCCTGGCGGCATCTGTTAAAATCCAGGGCTTTCGCGTCATCTTTCAACTGGGGGAAACCATGGCTGCAAAAATCAAAAAGTCCGTAAAGCGAAATTACACCGACATCCTGTACGAAGTGAAGGATCAGGTGGCATGGATCACCATCAACCGCGAGAAAGTGCTCAACGCCTTCCGCGAGCAGACGCTGGACGAAATGATCGATGCGCTGAAATCGACGCGTGAAGATCCGTCGATCGTCTGTGCCGTGGTCACCGGCAAGGGCAACAAGTCGTTTTCCGCCGGCGGCGACTTCTATGCGATGAAACGCCTCAATTTCACCAACGCTTACATGTGGAACGACCGCATGCTCGGACTGGCGATGACCATCCGCGGCCTGCCAATCCCGGTGATCGCGATGGTCAACGGCTGGTGCATGGGCGGCGGACATGAACTTGCGCTGTGGTGCGATCTGGTGATTGCCTCCGAAAATGCCGTGCTCGGCCAGACTGGCGCCAAAGTCGGCGCCTGCCCGACCGTCGGCGCGACCCAGTACCTGCCGCGCATCCTCGGCGAGCGCCTGGCGCGTGAAATGATTTTCTGCGCGCGTCGTTTCGGCGCCAAGGAAGCGGTCGAAGTCGGCCTGATCAACAAGTGCGTGCCGCAGAAGGATCTGCTGAAAGAAACGCTCAAGTGGTGTGAAACCATGAAGGGCCATAGCGCGCTGACCCTGCGCATGACCAAGAAGTCGCTGAATTTCGAATCCGACAACCTGTACTCGTCGTGGCAGCACGGCATGGAGCTGCTGGCCCACGTCTGGGGCTCGCCCGAAGCGAACGAAGGTATGGACGCCTTCCTCGCCGGCCGCAAGCCGAACTTCCAGCAGTTCCGCATGAAGGCGAAGAAAGAACTGGAGAAGTACGTCGACGGCTGCGACAAGGATCTCAACGCACCGCCGTCGATGCGGAAAAAGCGGTAACTGGTCCTTCGTGACTGGTGATTGGTGCGGCGACTGCCGCGGGTGTTATCCAATTACCAGTCACCGGTTGCCAATTACGTATCTGAAATAAACTCTCACCGGCTCTAATACATGCCCTCTGCAGAATCCCAAGGCGCCCTGACTGGCATCCGCGTGCTTGATCTGACGCGCATCCTCGCGGGCCCCTTGTGCACGATGATGCTCGGTGACATGGGCGCCGATGTGATCAAGGTCGAACCGCCCGGCGCGGGCGACGACACGCGCAGCTGGGGGCCGCCGTTTGCCGCCGGTGAATCGGCGTACTACCTCGGCGTCAACCGCAACAAGCGATCGATCACGCTGAACATGGCGGTGAAGTCCGGTCAGGAAGTGCTGGCCGGGCTGATCCGCAAGGCCGACGTGCTGGTCGAGAACTTCAAGGTCGGCACGCTGGAGAAGTGGGGTTTCGACAACGACTGGCTCAAGGCCAATGCGCCGCGCGTGGTGCGTTGTTCGATTACCGGTTACGGTTCGGTCGGACCCAAGGCCGGATTGCCCGGTTACGACTTTATCCTGCAGGCCGAGTCGGGTCTGATGGGCATCACCGGCGAGCCCGACGGCACGCCGATGAAATACGGCGTGGCCATAGTCGATATCTGCACCGGCATGCTTGCCTGCAATTCGGTGCTGGCAGCATTAAACGCCCGTCACAGCACTGGCCGCGGCCAGCATGTCGAGGTGTCGCTGTTTGATTCCGGTCTGGCGATGCTGGCCAATGTCGCCTCGAACCACCTGATTTCGGGCAAAAATGCCGGCCGCTTCGGCAACGGCCATCCCAACATCGTGCCGTACACCGCGTACCCGACGGGTGATGACATGATCGCGGTGGCGGTCGGCAATGACGGCCAGTTCGCCAAGTTCGCCGCCGTGCTGGGCCATGCCAAGTGGAGCACCGATGCGCGATTCACCAAAAATCCTGATCGCGTGATGAACCGTGATGCACTTGATGCGCTGATTAAAACGGAATTGAAACGCCAGAGTGCTGAAATCTGGATTGAGCAGCTGATGGCGGCGGGCATTCCCTGCGGCCGCATCAACAACGTCGCGCAGGCGCTGGCGGCGCCGCATGCGATTGCGCGCGACATGGTGACCACGGTCGAGCATCCGACCGCTGGCGCCGTCAAAATGCTCGGCATCCCGTTCCGCTTCAGCGACACGCCGGCGAGCATCCGCCGGCCGCCGCCGCTGCTGGGCCAGCACACCGAAGCCGTGTTGCGCGAGGAACTCGGTTTCAGTGACACCCGTATCGCCGAACTGCGCGCAGAAAAAGTAATTTAAAACAAATACTTAACTATGATCACCGGACTCAGCCATGTTTCCATCGTGGTGCCCGATCTGGCGGTGGCGCTGGAAAAAATGCGCGCGACGTACGGGCTGGTGGCGGGTGAAATCAAAGTCAATGAAGAGCAGGGCGTGCGCATGACCTACATCGATCTCGGCAACGCCAAGATCGAACTGATGGAACCGTCGCGCGCGGATTCGCCGATCGCGAAGTTTCTCGAACGCAATCCCAAAGGCGGCATCCATCATTTCTGTCTCGGCGTCGACAGCGTCGAGCAGACCACAAACGCACTCACCGCTGCGGGCGCGCAGGTGCTCGGCGCCGGCAAGGTGCAACTCAACGTGCATGGCGAACGCATCGCCTTTGTCCACCCGAAGGATTTTCTCGGCGCGCTGATCGAACTGGAGGAACACGGTGGCTGAACAGAAACAGCAGCAGAGAATTTCCGGCGACACCCTTCGTGCGTTCATCGCGGCTTCGTTCGAGGCGGTGGCGATTCCGCATGAGGACGCCAAAGCGATTGCGCAGCTGATGGCGCAGGCCGACATCAACGGTTCCGAAGGCCACGGCGTGTTCCGCCTGCCGCAGTACATCCGCCGCATCAAGGGCGGCGCAGTCAATGTGAAGCCGAACATCCGGGTTGAGCGCGAGATGGCCGGCATGGCGCTGGTGCATGGCGACAACGGCATGGGCCATCTGGTGATGAAATTCGCTACCGAAAAAGCCATCGAAAAAGCCAAGACCGCGGGCGTGGCCTGGGTCGGCGCGCGCTGGAGCAACCACGCGGGTCCGGCGTCGCTGTATGCGAGCATGCCGGCACAACACAACATGATCGGCCTCTACATGGCCGTGGGCAGCGCCAACCACCTGCCGCCGTGGGGCGGGCTCGACATGCTGTTATCGACCAATCCGATCGCGGTGGCGGTGCCCGCCGGCGACGAACCGGCGATCGTGCTCGACATGGCGACGACAGTGGCGGCGTACGGCAAGGTCAAGACCAAGGCGCAGCGCGGTGAAATGATGCCCGAGGGCTGGATGATGGATCGTCAGGGCAATCCGCTGACCGATCCGAAACGCGCCAACGAAGGTTTCCTGCTGCCGATCGGCGGTTACAAGGGTTACGGCCTGGCGCTGGTGATGGGCCTGCTCGCCGGCAACCTCAATGGCGCGGCGATGGGCAAGGATGTTGTCGATTTCAATAACGATGACACCACCGAAACCAACACTGGCCATACCATCGTCGCCATCAATATCGAAGCGTTCCAGGATCTGCAGGAGTTCAAGCAGGGCATGGACACGCTGATCCGCGATATTCGCAACTCGCAGCGCCTGCCCAATGTTGACCGCATCCGTCTGCCTGGCGAAGGTACGCATATCGCGCGCGCCGATCACGAAAAGAACGGCATTCCGATGCCGGAGGCGCTGCTGGCTGCGCTGGACCAGTTGGCCGGCGACCTGAAAATCGCCAGACTCGCGCGCTGAGCGCATAGTGTTGCCGGGTGGCGACACCTGCAGCACGCAATCCCCGGTATCAAGGGCAATTCCGTGATTTTCCTCACGGCCTGGCAAGTCTTTTTCCCGGCTTGTGGAACAATTCATGGCGTGTACCTGCCTAACCCGCGTATCTTTGAATAACAAAAGCGGGGGGAGAAGATCGTCATGAACAATCTGATCGCTGCAATGCTGCTGGCCGTAGTGTCGCTGACGGTGCCGTCAGCCCATGCCCAGACCGCACCGGATGTGCTGGTGCGCAGCACGGTCGAAGAAGTGCTGGGCGTGCTCAAGCAGAACAAGGATCGCCGTGCGCTGCAGGATATCGTCGAGAAAAAGGTGCTGCCGCACTTCGATTTCCGCGCAATGACCCAGCTCGCGATGGGCAAGGCTTGGCGCGAGGCGACCCCGGCGCAGCAGAAGTCGCTGGAGAATGCGTTCCGCACGCTGCTGGTGCGTACTTACACCACGGCGCTGGCCGATACGGCGGGCGTTGATCGCAAGGTCGAGGTCAAGCCGGCGCAGCTCAAGCCCGGCGAGGATTACACGGTCGTGCGCACCGTGGTGAAGGAAGCCGGTCGCCCGCCGCTGGCCATCGATTACCGCATGACACTGGTCGATAAAACCTGGAAAGTCACGGATATCGTCGCTGAGAACGTCAGCCTGGTGATTAATTACCGCGGCACATTCACCAGCGAAATCACGCGCTCCGGCATCGACGGCCTGATCAAGGTGCTTGAAGACAAGAACAAGCAGGGCGCCTGACATTGCCGGCCGTTGTATTGCATTTCAGCCGCGGCTGCAGTCGCGGCGCTGTGATCAAGTTCAATAATCAATAACAATCCATGCCCCTGTTGCAGCCGGATTCATTCCCCAAACTGCTCGTCATCGGATTTGCGATGGTGGCGCTGCCGCTGATCATCGCGCTGACCAACAACGCGATAACGATCGATCAGTTCGCCAATCGCAGTCAGCACGCCGTTCATCAGGCGGTGCAGTCCACGCAGTCGAGTCGGCGTCTGGCGGAATTGCTGGCGACGCTGGAACGCAACGCCAAACAGGTGGTGATCCTGGGAAACCGCACGCCGCTGCAGGCTTACGAGGCCAACCGTGCATCGTTTCTGCAGGCCGTGGCCGAGTTCGGCGCGTTGCAGCTGGATGCAGAGCAGCGTGTGGCGCTGACCGCAATCGTCAGCGGCGAAGCGCAGAGTTATGCGGTGCTGCGCAACCCGCAATCGGCCGTGCCTGACGTGGTGCTTGCCGCGGGCGAGTATGTAAAACTCAGCAAACACGCGGTCGAGATCATTGCACACGGCGACTGGATGATCGACCGCGAAATCGAGGCCATGCAGCAGATGGCGGCCCGCGCGCAGCGCATCACTTTCTGGCAGATGCTGGCGCTGGTGCCGGTAGCCCTGTTGCTGGCGGCCGGATTCACGGTGTTGATCGCGAGGCCGATCCGGCAGATTGACGCCGCATTGCGGCGCATGGGTGGTGGTGATTTTTCCGCACCAGTCGGCGTCAGCGGGCCGCGCGACCTGCAGTTGCTCGGTCGCCGTATCGAATGGCTGCGCCACCGGCTGACCGAACTGGAGCAGCAGAAGAATCGTTTTTTGCGTCAGGTGTCCCATGAACTGAAAACGCCGCTGACCGCGCTACGGGAAGGCTCCGAGCTGCTTTCCGAGGAGGTGCTGGGCAAGCTGACGTCGGAGCAGCAGGAGGTGGCGGGCATCCTTCGCGCCAACAGTATCGAGCTGCAGCGGCTGATCGAGGACTTGCTGTCATACGGCGCGGCTGAATTCCACCGCCGCGAAATGCGCTACGCGAATGTCGAGATGCACCGGGTGGTGGCGCGTGTGCTGGACGACCAGAATCTGGCCCTGCGCGCGCGGGCGCTGCGCATCGCGCCGCATATCGACGATGTCGTGCTCGAAGCGGATTTCGAGAAGATGCGCATCATCCTCGACAACCTGGTGTCGAACGCGGCCAAGTTTGCTCCCGAGGGCAGCGTGGTCATCATAGAGTCCCGCGTAGTCGCTGATCAACTGGTCGTGGAAGTGGCTGATGAGGGGCCTGGCATTCCGCCCGTCGAGCGCGAACGTGTGTTTGATCCGTTCTACCGGGGACGTAATGCTTCAGGCGGCCGTTTGCCGGGTTCGGGCATCGGTCTGTCCATCGTGCGTGATTATGCGCAGGCGCATGGCGGCACCGTGGAGGTGGTCGATGAGCCGAACCGCGCCGGTGCACGGTTGCGGGTGACGATGCCATTGCGGCAGGGGGAATTTGCATGAGGCTGCTTGTTGCAGGGGTGCTGGCACTGCTGCTCGCCGGCTGCGGCGCATGGCGTGCCGGCGATGCTGGAGAGGATCCGGCCGCAGTTGCCGATCTGCGCAGCGAAACGCGCGGCGATACCGCTGAGCCGGCTGCCGCACTGACGTATTACGGGAAAATCCGCAAACTGGGCGGCATCGAGCTGCTGCGCGAACAGGATGCGGCCAGGCGCGCGCTGACCAAGTCGCGCAGCGACAGCAGTCGCATGCGTTACGCGCTGGCGGTGACTGTCCCCGGTATGCCGGCGGCAGACGAAGTGCGCGCGCTGGAGGCGCTGGAGCCGCTGACGCGCAACGCCGGGAGTCCGCTGCACGGGCTGGCGTTGTTGATGACGGGAATGCTGCAGGAGCAGCGCCGGCTGGATGTGCAGGCGCAGGGATTGCAGCAGAAACTGGACGCGATGCTCGAACTCGAGCGGAGCATGACCGGGCGCGAAGGCGGCGTCCAACGGAAACGGTGAACATGATGATGAATGGCAAAACGCAGGGCAGTGCACGGATACTGGTGGTGGATGACGACCCCGGGCTGTTGCGCCTGATGCAGTTGCGGCTGGAGGCCGCCGGCTACGGCGTGTCCGCGGTGGACAGCGGCGAACGCGCGCTGGCGCAACTCGCGGTGTCGCGGCCGCAGGCCGTGGTCACCGATCTGCAGATGGGCGGCATGGACGGCATCGCGTTGTTCGAGGCGATCCGCGCCGAGAATCCGGCGTTGCCGGTGATCATCCTCACCGCCCACGGCACCATTCCCGATGCGGTGGCGGCGGTAAAAGGCGGCGTGTTCGGCTACCTGACCAAACCGTTTGATGCGAAGACGCTGCTCGACGAGATCGAACGCGCGCTGGCGACGTCCGGTGCACCCGGCAAACCGGGCAATGATGACGCCGCCTGGCGTTCCGCCATCATCACCCGCAACCCGGCGATGGAAGAGGTGCTGGCCAAGGCGAAACTGGTCGCCGCCGGTGACGCCTCCATCCTGATCCAGGGCGAGTCCGGCACCGGCAAGGAACTGCTGGCGCGCGCCATTCATGCCGCAAGCCCGCGCGGCAACCGTCCGTTTGTGGCGATCAATTGCGGTGCGATTCCCGAGCCGCTGCTTGAAACCGAACTGTTCGGTCATGTCAAAGGCGCATTTACCGGCGCCGTGCGCGACAACCGCGGCCTGTTCCAGGCGGCCGACGGCGGCACCTTGCTGCTCGACGAAATCGGCGACATGCCGGCGGCGCTGCAGGTCAAGCTGCTGCGTGTATTGCAGGAGCGGCAGGTGCGACCGGTGGGCGGACTGCAGAACACACCGGTGGATGTGCGGGTGATCTCGGCGACACATCGCGATCTCGAAGCCGAAATGGCTGCGGGGAATTTCCGCGAAGACCTGTATTACCGTCTGAAGGTGGTCTCGCTGCGGCTGCCGTCGCTGGCGGAACGCCGCGAGGATGTGCCGCTGCTCGCCGGCCATTTTCTCAGCGAACTGACCTCGCGTTACAAAAAAGTGGTCAGCGGTTTTGCGCCGGAAGCGGTCGAGCAACTGGTGACCGCGGCCTGGCCCGGCAATGTGCGCCAGTTGTATAACGTCATCGAGCAGTCGGTGGCGCTGGCAACGACGCCGCTGATTCCCGCCAGCCTGGTGCAGCAGGCGATCCGGAACGAGGAAACCGAACTCACGTCGTTCGAGCAGGCGCGGCGCAAGTTCGAACGCGAATATCTGGCGCAACTGCTGAAAATCACCGACGGCAACGTGACCAATGCATCACGCATGGCCAAGCGCAATCGCACCGAGTTTTACAAACTGCTGCAGCGTCATCAGCTCGATCCGCGACTGTTCAAGCCGCAACGCGCCTGATGGGTCAACCGGCGTCTCCGTTTGCCGACTGCGAAAAGCCCTGCAAAACAGCGGGTTGAGGCGAAGAAAGGCATCGGCGTCGGGTGTTGGCGACAGTGCGAGGTGGATCTGTATTGTAAGTAATTGTTTATAAAAGATATTTTTCTGGCATCGGACTTGCAATAGTGAAGCCAGGGTATTCCCAAGGTGGGCATGCCCATGGTTATTGCAATGGAGACCGCCATGAACAGTACCGTCGCCACCCAAAACCGCGCCTCGCCGCAACTTGCGCGGCCGGTATCCCCGATGCTGTATCCGACACTGCTGATCGCCGGTATCAGCGTCATCATCGCCAGCCTGCTGGGCATTGCGGCGATGACCGGTCTGCTGCCGCAGGCGCAATCACAACCCGCGGTGACCACTGCGGCGACCGGCAAGGCGATTGCGGAACCTGGGGCCGCAGGCGTGGTGCCGAAAACAGCGGCATCCTCCAAAGCGGCGGTGCCGCGAACTGCTGCTGCCAAAACCGCAACTGCCGCGGTGAGCTGCGAAGACTGCGGTGTGGTCGAGTCGGTGCGCGCGATCGAGCTCAAGGGCGAAGGCTCGGGTGTCGGCGCGGTGGCTGGCGGCGTGGTCGGTGGCATACTGGGTAATCAGGTCGGCGGCGGCAACGGCCGCACGGCGATGACTGTGGTCGGCGCCGGGGCCGGCGCTTATGCCGGCCACGAACTCGAGAAAAACATGAAACGCAGCGTCAGTTATGAAATCCGTGTGCGCATGGATGACCGCAGCACCCGCACTTTCCGTTCCACCCAGCCCGATGTCGGTGTCGGGCAACGGGTCAGCGTACGTGATGGACGGCTGGTTGTCGCCGGCTGAGCGGGTGGTTATGCGGATGCGGCGCGCAGCGGCGGCCGGACTGGTGCTTCTGCTCGCCGCCTGCGGCAGCACCGGCATGCGCAGCCAGGGCTCGCAAAGCCAGGGCGCGCAAAATCCGCCGCCCGTTTTCAATCTGTCCGGATATTCCGCCCAGTACAAGAAAGGCCATGCCGACGGTTGTGCGCAACGCCGCGATGACCGCCTGTACCGCGATGAGGTCGATTACATGATGGGTGTGAACGACGGGCGCAATGCCTGCGCCAAACTGCGCCGCTGACCGTTCAGCGCCAGCCAGAAGTCGGCGATTCCGCGCACGGCCTCGATGTAATCTTCGTAGGTGACCGGTTTGATCGCATGGCTGTTGCAGCCCAGTGCATAACGGTGCGTGATGTCTGCCGGCGCGCTGGAGGATGTGAACACCACCACGCACAGCCGGCTGGCGCGCACATCATTGCGCAACTGGCGCAGCACCGCGTTGCCGTCGATTTCGGCAATTTCAGATCGAGCAGCACCAGGTCGGCCAGATGCTCCATCGCCGCCAGCGTTTCCAGCGCGAGTGCGCCGTCGCGAGCGACCACCACCGCGGCCCCGGCTGGGCGCAGCCCGCGCTGCGTCAGCGATTCGTCATCGAGGTTGTCTGCAACGGTCAGGATACGGCGGTCATTGATGACCGGAGCGGCCTCACAGCGACCAGTGGGTGCGTTCAGCCAGCAGACGATTGAATTCATCGGCAGGCATCGGTTTGCCGACCAGATAGCCCTGCATGTAGTCGCAGCCGTTCTTGCGCAGGAAGTCGAGCTGTTCGGCGGTTTCCACCCCTTCGGCGACGACTTCAAGGCGGAGGCTGTGGCCCATGGCGATGATGGCCTGGGTGATGGCGACGTCATCAGGATCGGCCGGGATATCCTTGATGAACGAGTGGTCGATTTTCAGCGTATGCACCGGGAACCTTTTCAGGTAACCGAGGGACGAGTAACCGGTGCCGAAGTCGTCGATGGCCAGATGGACGCCGACGGCGCGCAGCTCGCGCAGGATGGCCGTGGCGCCTTCCGGATTGGCCATTACCATGCTCTCGGTGATCTCGAGTTCGAGATGTTCCGGTGGCAGGCCGGAATCTTCGAGGATGTTGATGATGTCGATGACCAGTTCACTCTGGTTGAACTGGCGGGGCGACAGGTTTACCGCGACGCGGAAATCGCGAAGTCCGGACTCCTGCCATTTTTTGGCGGCGACGCAGGCGCGCATCAGCACCAGCCGGCCGATCGGCACAATCAATCCGGTTTCCTCGGCCAGCGGAATGAATTTGACCGGCGGAATCATGCCGACTTCGGGCAGGTTCCAGCGCAGCAGCGCTTCGGCGCCGACGATGCGGCCGTCTGTCAGATCAACCTGCGGCTGAAAATGAACCATGAATTCATCGAGCTCGATCGCGCGGCGCAGCGAACGCTCGAGCACCACGTATTCCAGCGAATGCGCGTTCATCTGCGGCGAGTGGAACTGGAAATTGTTCTTGCCCTGGTCCTTGGCGCGGTACATCGCCAGTTCGGCATTGCGCAGCAGTGCGGTCGCATCGGGGCTGTCGCCGGGGTAGATGCTGATGCCGATGCTGGCGGAGAGGTGGTAGGTTTCGCCGCTGATGTCGTAGGGTTGGGCCACTGCCGCGAGCACCCGCTGGGCACTGGCGCGCGCGGCTTCGGGGTCGTCGATTTCGCGCAGCAGTGCGGCGAATTCGTCGCCGCCGAAACGCGACAACAGGTCGGCTTCGCGCAGGCACTGGCGCAGCCGGCCCGCGACCTGGCGCAGCACCATGTCGCCGCCGTCATGACCGACGGTATCGTTGATCAGCTTGAAACGGTCGAGATCGACGAACAGCACCGCGATCGACTTGCGTTCGCGATTGGCGTCACGGATCGCCTGCTCGAGCAGCTGGCGGAACAGCAGCCGGTTGGGCAGGCCCGACAGTTCATCAAAATGTGCGAGCCGCCACATCCGCTCCTCCGAGCGGACCCGCTCGCTGACGTCGCGAACGACCACGGTGAGCTTGGGCTCGTCGTCGAGGGTCATCCGGCTGACCTTGATTTCCACCGGAATGATCGCGCCGGACCGGGTATGCGCGTGCATCTGCAGATTGGTCATGTCGGCACGGATGGTGCCGGTCGATTCGCACAATACATCCCAGAATCCGGCGTCTGCGGCGCCGGCGGGGCGCAACAGCTGCTTTACTGGCAGACCGTGAAGTTCCGGCGGCGTGTGTCCGGTCAGTGCCGCCAGCGCGGGATTGGTGAATCCAATAAATCCCGACGCATTAACCACTGCGATGCCGTCGGCAGCCGTGGTGACGATGGAGTCGAGCAGGGCCTCCTTGGCCTGGAGTTGGCTGCTGGCGAGGCGCGCCGCGCGGCGGATTTCGGCCTCACCCAGTTCACGCACCAGTACCGCACCGAGACGGCCGAGGCTCTGTTTCATCACAAAATCCTGCGCGCCGCTGCGCATCGCGGCCACCGCGGTTTCCTCGCCGATGGCGCCGGACACGATGATGAACGGCAGGTCGGCGTCGTGCGCCCGCACCATTTTCAGCGCAGCCAGACCGTCGAACTGCGGCAGGTTGTAGTCACAGAGCACGGCGCTCCATGTTTCCTGCGCCAGCGC
The DNA here is from genome assembly GCA_903933915.1 of uncultured beta proteobacterium. Lineage (GTDB taxonomy): Bacteria > Pseudomonadota > Gammaproteobacteria > Burkholderiales > SG8-41. Next base: position 23,371 of record CAIZLW010000200.1, read on the forward strand.
TTCCTGCAGTTCGGTTTTGCTCCAGACCCGGCGGTGGGTGACTTGCAGACCGCCGTGGCGCAGGGAGGCGAGTATCAGTATCGCGTCATTTTCGTCGTCTTCGACGAGCAGCAAGCGAGTGGACGGCGTAGGTGAGTTCATGCGCAATCTGCAGGCGGTGCGGTATCAGCCTTTGATGCGGCCGATGCGGACAACTTCGGGAATCTTGCGCAAATCGCGCACGATCCGCGCCAGGTGCATGCGGTTCATCACCTGGACGGTAAAACGCATCACCGTATAGGTGCCGCCGTCGTCAGGGTCGACGGCGACGTTCTGGATGTTGGATTCCGCTGCGGCGATTTCCGCCGCGACTTTGGCGAGCACGCCGCGCTGGTTGGCGACGACCAGGCGGATGCCGACATCGAATAGCTTGGTCGGATTGGCGTCCCATTGCACGTCAAGCACGCGGTCAGGGTCACGGTTGCCCTTGGCGGCCACCGGGCAGTCATGGGTATGGATGACCATGCCCTGACCCTTGCTGATGATGCCGATGATCGGGTCACCCGGGATCGGGCCGCAGCAGCGTGCAAACTGCACTGCAAAACCTTCGGAGCCGCGCACGATGACGGCGCCATTGGGCCGCGCTTCTGCCGGCAGCGGTTCGCCGAGCGCGAGTAGCTGGTGTGCGACCACCACCGCCAGCCGTTTGCCGAGACCGACATCCGACAGAATTTCATCGCGCGACCTCGCGCTGGAATCGCGCACCAGTTTGTCCCACTGCGCGTCGCCGACATCGGCCGGAGTCGTCTTGAAATTGGCCAGGGCCTGCTGCAGCAGGCGGCTGCCGAGCTGAACAGACTCGGAGAAGTGCATGGTTTTCAGGAAGTGGCGGATATGCGCGCGCGCCTTGGCGGTGGCGACAAAGTTCAGCCACAGCGGATTGGGTTTGGCATGCGAGGCGGTGATGATTTCGACACGGTCGCCGTTGCGCAGCTCGGTGCGCAGTGGCGTCAGTTCCTGGTTTATTTTGACGGCGACACAGCGGTTGCCGATGTCGGTGTGCACTGCATAGGCGAAGTCGACCGCGGTGGCGCCGCGCGGCAGCGACATGATCTTGCCCTTGGGTGTGAACACGTAGACCTCGTCCGGGAACAGGTCGACCTTGAGATGCTCAAGAAATTCGATCGAATCGCCGGATTCGGACTGCATCTCGAGCAGGCTCTGCAGCCATTGATGGGTCTTCTGTTGCAGTTCGGACAACGAGGTGTCGGAGCTTTTGTAAAGCCAGTGCGAGGCGACGCCGGCCTCGGCAATCTTGTGCATTTCGGCGGTGCGGATCTGGATCTCGATCGGGCTGCCGAAGGGACCGAACAGGGTGGTGTGCAGCGACTGGTAGCCGTTGGCCTTGGGAATTGCGATGTAGTCCTTGAACTTGCCGGGAATCGGTTTGTACAGACTGTGCAACAGGCCGAGTGCGACGTAGCAGGCCATGTTGTCGTGGACGATGATGCGGAAGCCGAACACGTCGTGCACCTGCGCGAACGACAGGTGCTTTTCGCGCATCTTGCGGTATACGGAGTGCAGGTGTTTCTCGCGCCCCTGCACCTGCGCTTCAATGCCCTGATCGCGCAGCCGGCGCTCGATGCCGTCGAGCACCTTGCTGACGACCTCGCGGCGGTTGCCGCGCGCGGTACGCACGGCTTTGGCGAGCACGCGGAAACGGTCCGGAAACAGGTGACGGAACGACAGGTCTTCCATCTCCTGGTAGATGCTGTTGAGGCCCAGCCGGTTGGCGATGGGTGCGTAGATTTCGAGGGTTTCGCGCGCGATGCGCTGGCGTTTTTCCGGATGCACGGCATCCAGCGTGCGCATGTTGTGTAGCCGGTCGGCGAGTTTGATCAGCATCACGCGCACGTCGCGGGCCATCGCCAACAGCATCTTGCGGAAATTTTCCGCCTGCGCTTTTTCCTGGGTGTCGAACTGGATGCGGTCGAGTTTCGAAACGCCGTCGACCAGTTCGGCCACCGGCCGTCCGAACTGTTCAGCGATTTCGCTTTTGGTGACTTCGGTGTCTTCGACGACGTCGTGCAGCAGTGCTGCGGTCAGCGCCTGTGAATCAAGATGCCACTGGCCGAGGATGCTGGCCACGGCCAGCGGATGAGCGATATACGGCTCGCCGGATTTGCGGAACTGGCCCTGGTGGGCGGACTCGCTGAATTGGTACGCCGCCTGGATCTGCGACAGATCTTCCGGCTTCAGGTAGGCCGACAACTCCAGAAACAGCGCCGGCGCTGTGGGAAGCGCGGCGGGTTCTGCAACGGGGATGGGAGCTGAAGGACGCATGCGTACGGTTGACCCCGCCGTCCGCAATCAGGGGCCGCGCCTCAGCCGCGGGCGCATGCGCCTGTTACGTCGGGCTCTTGTTGAGGATTTCGGCGCCGAATTTCGACGCTGCGAGTTCGCGCAGCGCAACAACCGTCGGTTTGTCGCGGGTGGCTTCAATCATGGTTTGCGCGCCGTTGGCGAGCTGCCGGGCGCGGTAGGTAGCCGCCAGAGTCATTTCAAAGCGGTTGGGAATGATCTTTATGCAATCGTCTACGGTAATGCGGGCCATGGAGTTCCTACTTGAGTCGGTTGATCAACGCGGTGTGCCGGGCCAGCTGGTGTGCGGTGCGCAAACGTTCTGCGCGGACAATGTCCTGCAGCTCCGCCGCCGCGACCTTGAATTCACTGTTGATAATAACATAATCAAAATCATGGACATGGCTGATTTCCTCGCGCGCGTTGGCGAGCCGGGTCGCAATCACCTCCGGGGCGTCCTGGGCGCGGGAATTGAGCCGTTGCAGCAGGGCCTCAAAGGAGGGGGGGAGGATGAAAATGCTGATTGCGGCCGGCATCAGCCCGCGGACCTGGGCGGCGCCCTGCCAGTCGATTTCGAGCACGATGTCGGTATCTCCGGCCAGTTGCTCTTCCACCCACCGGCGCGACGTGCCGTAGCGGTTGCCGTGGACCGTCGCGGATTCGAGGAAATCGCCTGCCCGCGCCCTCTGTTCAAAGATTTCCGGCGTGACAAAGTGGTAATGCCGGCCGTCGATTTCGCCGGCGCGCGGCCCGCGGGTGGTGCAGGACACCGATTTGCGGATGCCGCTGTCGTTTTCCAGCAGTTTTGCCACCAGGCTGGTTTTGCCGGCGCCGGAGGGCGCGCTGACGATATAGAGGTTGCCGCTCATTCCGTATCTGTCCGGCTCATTCGATATTCTGGATCTGTTCGCGCATCTGCTCGATCAGCAGTTTCAGGTCCATCGCGACGCGGGTGACTTCGATATCCACGGATTTGGAGCCCAGCGTGTTGGCCTCGCGGTTGAGTTCCTGCATCAGGAAGTCGAGGCGTTTGCCGGCGGCGCCGCCTTTTTGCAGGATGCGCTGCAGTTCGTCGAGGTGGGTGGCCAGTCGCGAAAGCTCTTCGTCGACGTCGATTTTGTTCACGAACAGCGCGATTTCCTGGCGCACGCGCTCGTCGTCGGCGGAGACCAGCGCTTCCTGCAGCCGCGCATTGAGCTTGTCCTGGAACGCGGCGATGATGCCCGGCATCCGCGGCTGCACCACGGCGATACGCGTGCGCATGTCGGCGGCGCGTTCAAGAATCACCGCGGCGAGTTTTTCGCCTTCGCGACCGCGCGCCGCGGTGAATTCGCGCAGCACTTCGGGCATCAGCTCGTTGGCGGTTACGCGCAGCTCATCGACCGGCAGTTCCTCGGTGCCCAGCATGCCCGGCCAGCGCAGGATGTCGGCTACGCCCAGCGTGCGGGCGTCCGGCAGTGCGCCGCGGACTTTCGCATTCAGGTCCAGCAATTGCGCCAGCAGAGTGTCATCGAGTTCTGCGCTGTTCTGCGCACCGCTGCGCAAGGCGTAGGCGATGCGGCATTCGACTTTGCCGCGGGTGACCGTGGCGGCTATGGCTTCGCGCAGCGCGGTTTCCGCCGGCCGCAGCTCGTCGGGCATGCGGAACGAGACGTCGAGATAGCGGTGGTTGACCGAGCGCAACTCGACGCTGACCGAGCCCCAGGCGAGTTCGCGTGCGGCGGTGGCGTAACCGGTCATACTGTTGATCATTGAATTGCGAGTCATTGGGCTGCGGCCCTTGCTGCGGGCTTTATAATGGCGGACTGTTGAACATAGCATATTGAAGGATTCCCGTGCGACCCAGCCAGCGCCTGCCCGATGCACTTCGTGCCATCCGCATCACCCGCAATTTCACCTGTCATGCCGAAGGCTCGGTGCTGATCGAATTCGGCGCGACTAAAGTGCTGTGCACTGCGAGCGTCCTTGAAAAGCAGCCGCCACACCTGCGCGGCACTGAACGCGGCTGGGTGACCGCCGAATACGGCATGCTGCCGCGTTCGACCAATACCCGCAACGACCGCGAGGCGGCGCGTGGCAAGCAGTCCGGCCGCACCCAGGAAATCCAGCGCCTGATCGGTCGTTCGCTGCGCGCGGTCGTTGATCTTGAAAAACTCGGTCCACGCACGATCCATCTTGACTGCGACGTGCTGCAGGCTGACGGCGGCACGCGCACCGCAGGCATTACCGGGGCTTATGTCGCGCTCGCCGATGCGGTGGCTTTTCTGATCCGTGAGAAACGCCTGGCGGCGACGCCGATACGCGAGGCCGTCGCGGCGGTGTCGGTGGGTGTTTATCAGGGTCTGCCGGTGCTCGACCTCGACTATGCTGAAGACTCCGTCTGCGATACCGACATGAACGTGGTGATGACCGAAGGCGGCGGCATCATCGAAGTGCAGGGCACGGCCGAAGGCGCGCCGTTCAGCCGAGCCGAGATGCAGTCCATGCTGGATCTGGCGCAACACGGCATTACGCAGCTGATCGCCGCGCAGCGTGCCGCGCTGGGATAAAGCAAAAAACTTCAATTCAGCCACAGAGGACACAGAGGCCACAGGGAAGACCGGGATTAACAAGATTGGGAGCAGTTTGCTTTCCTCTGTGATCTCTGTGTCCTCTGTGGCTAATGCCTTTGACTTTTCAAAATGAAAAAGCTCGTCATCGCATCCAACAACCCGGGCAAGCTGCGCGAGATCGGCGCCATTCTCGCGCCGCTGGCGATCGAGGTGGTGCCGCAGGGTGCGCTGGGCGTGCCGGAAGCCGAGGAGCCGCACGGCACCTTCATCGAAAACGCGCTGGCCAAGGCGCGTCATGCCAGCCGCATCACCGGACTGCCGGCGCTGGCGGATGATTCCGGCGTCTGCGTGCATGCGCTGGGCGGCGAGCCCGGCGTGCATTCGGCGCGTTACGCCGCGGCTGCGGAGGGTAGTGCCGGGCGCGAGGGCCAGGACCGCCGCAACAATGAGACGCTGCTGCAGGCGCTGTCCGCCGCCAGCGACCGCCGCGCGCATTATTACTGCGTGATCGTGCTGGTGCGTCATACGGCGGACCCGCAGCCGCTGATTGCCGAGGCCGAATGGCATGGCGAAATCCTGCGCGAGCCGCGCGGTACGGGGGGGTTCGGTTACGACCCGCTGTTCCTGGTGCCGGAATTCGGGCGCACCGGCGCCGAACTGTTGCCTGAAGAAAAAAACCGCATCAGCCACCGCGGGCGCGCGCTGGCGCAGCTGGTGGCGCGGTTGCGTGCGGCACAGACAATCTAGTCTGCGGCTGACGGCTTTCTCACGTGTCTTCCCTGAAGCTTGCAACCGGTTCGCAGTCGGCGCCGCATTTCGATGTGCTGCCGCCGCTGTCGCTGTACATCCATGTGCCGTGGTGCGTGCGCAAATGTCCGTACTGCGATTTCAATTCGCACGAGGCGCGCGGCGAACTGCCTGAAGACGCCTATGTCGCGGCGCTGCTCGCCGATCTCGAGATGACGCTGCCGCAGGTGTGGGGGCGGCCGGTGCTGACGGTGTTCATCGGCGGCGGCACGCCGAGCCTGCTGTCGGTGCCTGCGCTCGATGCCTTGCTGTCGGGGGTGCGTGCGCGGCTGCCGCTGGCCGCTGACGCCGAGATTACTTTGGAAGCGAATCCGGGCACGGTCGAGGCTGAGAAATTTGCAGGGTTCCGTGCGGCCGGCGTGAACCGGTTGTCGCTGGGCATCCAGAGTCTGAACGACCGCCACCTCAAAGCGCTCGGCCGCATCCATGATGCCGATGCAGCGCGCCGCGCTGCGGAGCTGGCACTGGCGACGTTCGACAACGTGAATCTGGATCTGATGTACGGCCTGCCCGGTCAGACCGTGGATGAAGCGGCTGCCGATATGGCCGCGGCGATTGCGCTGGGCCCGCAGCATTTGAGTGCGTATCACCTGACCATTGAACCGAACACCCTGTTTCACCGCTATCCGCCATCAGTGCCTGATGACGATACCGCCGCGACGATGCAGGACGCTGTCGAGGCGCAACTGGCCGCGGCCGGATTCGAGCATTACGAAACTTCGGCGTTTGCGCGTCCGGGGCGGCGCAGCCGGCACAATCTCAATTACTGGATGTTTGGTGACTACATCGGCATCGGTGCCGGCGCGCATCAAAAAATATCATTTAAAAACAATATATTGCGTCAATCCCGCCTGCGTCAGCCGAAAGCCTATCTGGAGCATTCAGGAACAGCCCAAGTCATCAGCGAACAGCGGGAACTCACTGTCGACGAATTGCCCGGCGAATTCATGATGAATGCGCTGCGCTTGAATGCGGGCTTTGATCTCGACCTGTTCCGCTTGCGCGCCGGCCTTGACCTCACCCGCATCCTGCAGCAACTCGACGCCGCCGAAGCACGCGGCCTGCTGATCCGCGATCATCGCCGCGCGACGCCGACGCCGCTGGGGCGGCGCTTCCTCAACGACCTGATTGGGATGTTCCTGGGCTGACATCCTGCCGTCTGGCGTGCCCGTTGCGTTTGCCGGTTGTCGGGCTAGAATAGCCTCGCTGTCTGATTCGTAGCGCCGGACTCCACCGGGCACAGATCGGGCGCTTAACCAGATCCATCATGATCGGAGGAGATCGATGAGTATCAAGCACAGCCTTATTGCGTCCTGTCTGGCCGTAACCGCGCTGGCCAGCGGCGTGGTCCACGCCCAGGCCTATCCCAGCAAACCAGTACGTTTTGTGGTGACTTATCCGGCAGGGGGCAGCTCCGATGCAATGGCGCGGATCGTCGGCACCAAACTGACTGAATACTGGGGCCAGCAGGTGCTGGTGGAGTCGCGTCCCGGTGCGGCGGGTGCTGTGGGCATGGAGTACGCTGCCAAGCAGGCGCCCGATGGTTACACCTTTCTGCTCGGTAACTTCGGACCGGTCACCGCGAATCCGCTGATGACCCGGGTCAAATACAACGTCGCCAAGGATTTTGTACCGGTATCGCAGATCACCCGCGCCGCCAACATCCTGGTGGTGCCGGTGACGTTGCCGGTGAAAAACGTCAAGGAACTGGTCGGGCTGGCAAAAAAGAATCCGGGGATTCTGACTTATGCCACCAGTGGTCCGGGCAGCATGTCGCATCTCGCCGGCGAAATGTTCAAGCGCCTGGCTAATGTGGACGTGGTCACCGTGCCTTATCAGGGTGGCGTGTTTTCGATCGCCGCAGTGCAGGGCGGCCACATCATGATGATGTTCTCCGATGCGCAGCCGGTGATGGCCAATCTCCGGGCAGGCAAATTGCGCGCACTGGCGGTGACCAGCGCGCAGCGCACGCCGTTTACGCCGGAACTGCCGACGCTCGCCGAGGAAGGCATCAAGGGATTCTCCGCCGCCAACTGGTGGGGCATCCTGTTCCCGACGGGCGTGCCTCAGGCCATGATCGAAAAGGTATCGACGGATCTTGGCCGCGCGCTGGCGACCCAGGACGTCAAGGACAAGCTCGCGGTCTACGGGGTGGAGGCGGTACACAGCAATCCGCAGCAGTTCGGTGCATTCCTGGCCTCGGAAAACGAGACCTGGGGCAAGCTGATCAAGGAAGCCGGCATCAGCGGCATCCAGTAACAGCAAACTGTTTCAAGAAGACGGCGGCCTGCGGGCCGCCGTTTTTTATGGTTTGCGCCGAAACACGATGTCCCAGACGCCGTGGCCCAGCTTCAATCCGCGGGTCTCGAATTTGGTCTGCGGCCGGTAGGCGGGTTTTTCGGCGTAAGCGGTTGCGGTGTTTTCCAGAACGGGATCGGCGCCGAACACCGCGAGAATCTGCTCGGCGTATTCCTGCCAGTCGGTGGCGGCATGCAGATAAGCGCCGGGTTTGAGGCGCGAGGCCGCGAGTGCGATAAACGGCGACTGGATCAGGCGGCGCTTCTGCTGGCGTTTTTTCGGCCACGGGTCGGGGAAAAAAATGTGCAGGCCGTCGAGGCTGGCCGGCGCAATCATTTTTTCCATCACAGCGACGGCATCGTGCTGGATCACACGCACGTTGGTCAGCGCCATTTCATCGATCTGCTTGAGCAGGCTGCCGACGCCGGGTGTGTGCACTTCGATGCCGATGTAATCGCATTCGGGATGCGCCGCGGCGATGGCCGCGGTGGTTTCACCCATGCCGCAGCCGATTTCGAGGATGCGCGGTGCGCGGCGGCCGAATACGGCGTCGAGATCCAGTGCGGTTTCGCCGAATTCGAGGCCCAGGCGTGGCAGCAGCGTGTCATGCGCGCGGCGCTGCGCGTTGGAGACGCGGCCCTGGCGCAGCACATAGCTGCGTATCCGCGGTTGTTCCGTGGTCATGATGCAGGGGGTTGGCGGATGGCCGGCGAACTCAGGGTTTGCCGATCATGCCGCCGGTGGGCGAACTCGGCGATGCCGAATAAAGTTTTTTCGGCATGCGGCCAGCGAGGAATGCGGCGCGGCCGGCCTCCACCGCCTTGCACATCGCAGTCGCCATCAACACCGGATTCTTTGCGGCGGCAATTGCGGTGTTCATCAGCACGGCATCGCAGCCCAGTTCCATCGCAATCGCGGCATCCGATGCGGTGCCGACGCCGGCATCGACCACCACCGGCACTTTGGCATTCTCGATAATGATTTGCAGATTCCACGGATTGAGAATGCCCATGCCGGAACCGATCAGCGACGCCAGCGGCATCACCGCGACGCAGCCGATGTCTTCCAGTTGTTTGGCGATGATCGGGTCATCCGAGGTGTAGACCATCACCTTGAAGCCGTCCTTGACCAGGGTTTTTGCGGCAACGATGGTTTCAACGACGTTCGGGTACAGCGTTTTCGGGTCGCCGAGCACTTCCAGTTTGACCAGGTCGTGGCCATCGAGCAGTTCGCGCGCAAGCCGCAGCGTGCGCACCGCGTCATCGGCGGTGTAGCAGCCGGCGGTATTGGGCAGCAGGGTGTATTTCGACGTTGGGATGGCGTCGAGCAGATTCGGTTCACCGGGGTTCTGTCCGATATTGGTGCGGCGGATGGCCACGGTGACGATTTGCGCGCCGCTGGCTTCGACGGCCGCTCTGGTTTCGGCGAAATCCTTGTATTTGCCGGTGCCGATCAGCAGTCGGGAGCCGTAGGACTTGCCGCCGATGACCAGTGGATCGAGATTTTCGTTGGGTTTCATGGGTAAGCAGGGTAGCAGACGGATTCGGAAGTTTCAGTGTGCACTGGAGAGGGGGCGTCGGGCAATGACCGCAGTCAAGTCGCCGCTTTAACCCCCGCCGACGGCAGCGACGATTTCGAGACGGTCGCCATCCTGCAGCATGCACTGGGCAAACTGGCTGCGCGGCACGATTTCGCCGTTGCGCTCCATCGCGATGCGTTTGCCGGCGAGATCGAGTTCGCTGACCAGTTCCGCGCAGTTGAGCGGGCGGTCGAAGGTGCGCGGAGTGCCGTTGATGGTCAGGGCGATCATGTGCAACGTTTGTGGCAAATCAAGGTTAAGGCCGGTCAGCAGCGGAGCGGCCCGAGGTTGGGACTAGAATGGTATTTTACCGTTCCGCGAGCGCATTTTCGACGGGAGTTGATCCGTTCATGGCTTCAAACCTGCTGGATCGCCACTACCTGACCCCCCTGTTTGAACCCGCTTCGGTCGCCATCATCGGCGCCAGCACGCGGGCGGGTTCCATCGGTGCGGTGCTGATCGACAACATGCTGGCAGCCCGGTATCGCGGCGCGCTGTATGCGGTCAATCCCCGGCAAAGCGATATCAAGGGCGTGCCGTGCTTCCCCGCCATCGACAAGGTTCCGCAACGCGTGGACCTTGCGGTCATCGCCACGCCGCCGCAAATGGTACCCGGGCTGATCGCACAATGCGGCGCCGCTGGCGTGCGCTATGTGGTGGTCATTACGGCGGGTTTTTCGGAGACCGGCGCCGCTGGTGAGCGTCTGGAGCAGCAGTTGATGGAAAATGCGCGACGCCATCAGGTGCGCGTGATTGGTCCGAACTGCCTCGGCATCATGCGACCCGGCATTGGGCTCAACGCGACTTTTGCCCGCAGCAACGCGCTGCCCGGTTCGCTGGGGCTGGTGTCGCAATCGGGTTCCTTGTGTACCGCCATGCTCGACTGGGCGGGTCCCCACAAGATCGGATTCTCCAGCGTCGTTTCAATGGGCGGTTCGCGGGACATCGATTTCGGCGAGATCATCGATTACCTGGTCAACGATGGGAAGACGGAACACATCCTGCTTTACATCGAAGGTGTGCGCGATGCGCGACGTTTCCTGTCCAGTCTGCGCGCGGCGGCGCGGCTGAAGCCGGTGATTCTGATGAAAGCCGGACGCCATCCGGTGGGCTCGCGTGCCGCGGTGTCGCACACCGGCGCCATCGTTGGCGCCGATGACGTGTTTGATGCCGCGATCCATCGCGCGGGCGCGGTACGGGTGACGACCATCGGCCAGCTGGTGGCGGCGGCGCAGGCGCTGTCGTCCCATGTACGGCCGCGGGGCGACCGGCTGGCGATTATCACCAACGGCGGCGGCCCCGGCGTGATGGCGGCCGATCGGGCGGCCGATCTGGGCATCCCGCTGGCCGAACTGTCGGCGTCGACGATCGCATCCCTGCAGAACGCCTTGCCGTCGAACTGGTCGCACGGCAATCCGATGGATCTGATCGGCGATGCCGATGCCGCACGGTATAGCGCGGGGCTGAAGGCCTGTCTCGCTGATGAAAATGTCGACGGCGCGCTGGTGATGCTGACCCCGCAGGCGATGACTGAGCCTTCAGCCGTCGCTGATGCCGTGGTCGAGGCGGCGCGTGGCCAGTCGAAACCGGTGCTCGCCTGCTGGATGGGTGATGCTTCGGTGATCGACGGCCGGCAGCGTCTCGGCAAAGCGGGCATTCCGGTGTTTCGCACGCCTGAACCTGCAGTCGACATGTTTGCGCATGTGTCTTCGTTCTACCGCAACCAGCGCGCCCTGATGCAGACCCCGGGACCGCAGGCCTTGCGTTCGGAGCCGGATATCGAAGCGGCGCGACTGATCATCGAGTCGGTGCTGACCGACCGGCGCAGCGTGCTCAACGAAATCGAATCCAAGGCGCTGTTGTCGGCGTTCCGCTTGCCGGTGGCCCAGACAGTGATCGTGCACAGTGCCAACGAAGCGATGCTGATTGCCGGTGAACTCGGTTACCCGGTGGCGTTGAAAATCGATTCGCCGGACATCATCCACAAGACCGACTCGGAGGGCGTGCTGCTGAATCTGAACAGCGCGCAGGCTGTGCTGACCGGTTATCAGCAGATTATTGATGCAGTCACCCGCAAACAGCCGCAGGCACGGATCACCGGCGTGGCGGTCGAACCGATGGTGATTCGCCGCAATGGCCGCGAGCTGATGGTGGGCGTGATCCGCGACCCGGTGTTTGGCCCCGCGATTGCTTTTGGCGCGGGCGGGGTTGCGGTTGAAGTGCATATGGATCGCGCCGTCGCGCTGCCGCCGCTGAATGCCTTCCTGGTGGCCGAGATGATCCGTGGCACGCGAGTATCGAAATTGCTCGGGCCGTTCCGCAAAATGCCGGCAATCAACATGCAGGCGCTGGAAGAAGTACTGCTGCGCGTATCCGAGATGGTCTGCGAACTGCCGTGGATCGAGGAACTCGACATCAATCCGCTGATCGTTGATGAAAATGGCGCCATTGTCGCCGATGCGCGCATTGTTGTCGGTCAGCATGCCCCCGTGCGCGGGCGTTACGGCCATATGGCCATCCATCCCTATCCGGCGCGCCTGGTCAGCACCTGGCAGACGCCTCAGGGCGAACGGGTCACGTTGCGGCCGATCCGGCCGGAAGACGCCGAGCTGGAGCAGGAGTTCGTGCGCGGGTTGTCGCCGGAGAGCCGGCGTTTCCGTTTCATGGATACGCTGCGCGAACTGACGCCGACGATGCTGGTGCGCTTTACGCAGATCGACTACGACCGCGAGATGGCGTTTGTCGCCACGGTGCAGCGCGAAGGCAAGGAAGTCGAGGTCGGTGTCTGCCGGTACATCACCAATCCCGATGCGGTGACCTGTGAATATGCAATCGTGGTGGCTGACGACTGGCAGCGCCGCGGCCTGGGACGGCGCATGATGGCGGTGCTGATCGAGGTGGCGCGCCGCCGCGGGCTGGAGGCGATGATCGGTCATGTGATGAGCGGCAATCGCGGCATGCTGCAACTGAGCCAGGATATGGGTTTTACAGTATCGAACAGCAGCGACGATCCGCAGGTGAAGCGGGTGACACTGGCGCTCAAGAGCGGCTGAAGCAGCCGATCTGAGTCGACCGATTGCGCTCACGTTGTGGATGTGTGCGACAGATGTGGCAAGCGGCGATGTTAAACTGTCAGCATCTTTTTAGGATCGCGCTTATCTTGCAACGACACGACCTTCCCGACGCGAGGCTGCAGCAACTGACGGTTGTGACTGTCATTGCCGTGGTTCTCTGGTTTGTCATGCGCGGCGTGTTGCCCGAAGCCTGGCGCTCGCCGGGCAGTCCCGAACTTTATCTGACCGGCGTTGCCGGTGTGCTGCTGTTGCTGGTGCCGGTGGCGTTTGTGATCGCCAAGCGCGGCGGCAGCGGCGCCAATCCCGTCAACTGGTTCAATGCCCATGTTGTATGTTCGCTGATCGGCATGGTGCTGATCGCGATTCACTCGGGCGGATTTCTGCGCCGGCCGCCGGCGCTGCTGTTGCTGGTGCTGATTGCGCTGGCGGTGCTCGGCGTGTGGGCGCGGGTACGGGGTTCACGGCGCATGGCGGCAACCTTCGCCTCGAAAGCGCCGGGGTTCACGGTGCCGGATACTGCGACCCGCGACAGGCTGCGCATGTTGATCGCGGAAAAGCGAGAGCTCCTGGCGCAACTCGATCCGCAGGCGAACGAAGGCACGTTCTCGGTCAACCTGCCGCATTTCATCCGCAGCCCCGGTCTGGCGCTGGCTTATCGAAAACTGGCGCGCGAGGAATCGGTGTTGCTGGGGACACGCGCCGCAGTTTCCGCCAAACAGGCGTGGTGGCGCCCGCTGCATATGGCGCTGGCCTGGCTGTTTGTGCTGGGGGTGGTGATCCATGTGATCACCGTGACTTTCTTTGCCGGTTACGTCGCCGGCGGCGAACCGATTACCTGGTGGCATTTGCGGGCATGGGGAGGCTGATATGGATGGTGTGAATACCGGACCTTCCGAACGCGTTGCGCTGCTGATCGACCTCGAGCGCTGCACCGGCTGCAAGAGCTGCGAGGCGGCGTGCAAGACCGAACACCGCCTCGGCCCCGGCGAATACCGCAACAAGGTGGTATGGGCCAGTGCGCTGGAAGAGGCCGGCCTCGCCTTCCTGACGCTGACCTGTCAGCACTGCGAGCGGCCTGCCTGCCTGCGTGTCTGCCCGGTCAACCCGAAAGCGATTGCCAAGGATCCGCTGACGGGGATCGTGCGTATCGATGAATCGCGCTGCACCGGTTGTGGCGAGTGCGTCATCGCCTGTCCGTACAGCGCCATGGGTTACGATGCCAAGGGGCATCACGCGGTGAAGTGCGACCTGTGCACGGACCGCCGTGCCGAAGGCGAAACCACCACCGCCTGTGCCAGCGCCTGCCCGACGCAGGCGATCCGCTTCGGCAAGCGTGATGAGTTGCTGGCCGATGCCAAGGCGTCCGGACGTCTGCCGCGCGACCAGGATCATTTTCTGCTCGGACCGGCGACGATTTATCTGGAGCGCACCACCCCGCGCAACGAGGCGACACCGACGGCGATCACGCCGGCGCGTGCGCATCCTGATGAGTCGCGCCGTCCCTCATTCATGGACGGGCTGGTGGCGCAGACTGCGGTGCAGGCGCAGAAGCCTTCGTTTCCCTATGGCGAAACGCGTGCTGACACGGTGCCGGATCGTGTCGTGCCTGGTGGCTGCAATATCTGTTTCAACTGCTGCACAGTAAAATTTCACTTTAAAAACAACAAGTTAGTAAAAATCACCGGCAACGAAGAGGACCCGCTATTAAAAGGCCGGGTCTGTCCGAAATCACAGCTGACGCTGCAGATGTACAACAGCGAACACCGCCTGCTGTATCCGCAAAAGCGCGTTGGCGCGCGCGGTGAAGGGCGTTTCGAGCGCATTTCATGGGATCAGGCGCTGGATGAAATCGCCGACAAGCTGAAAGTCATCCGTGACCAGTACGGCGCCGAAGCGCTGGCGATGTTCATCGGCACGCGCACCGGCATTCTCGATTACCGCGCGACCACCAAGATGTTCGCGCAACTGTTCGGCACGCCGAACAAGGACGGCACCGATCCGTTCTGTGCCAGCGGCAAAAATGTCGCGTTTGAACTCACGCTGGGCAGCATCGGCAGCGGCAACAGTTACACTGAGAACGACCTCGGTTCCGCCGAGCTGTATGTCTACATCGGCGACAACCAGGCGGAAACGCGGCCGGTGTATTTCGGCATGATCAACGACTGGCGCATCAAAAACGGCGCGAAGATGATCGCCGTCGATCCGCGCTTGACGGCCACTGCGTCCAAAGCCGACCGCTGGCTGCCGATCCGCCCGGGCACTGACATGGCGCTGGCACTGGCTCTTGCCCAATATATTCTGGCCAACGATCTGCATGACGCGCAGTACTGCGCCGACTGGGTGCTCGGCTTCGAGCAATGGCGTGACTTCATCCTGCAGAAACAGTACACGCCGGAATGGGCGGCGCAGGCCACCGGCATCGCCGCTGAAGACATCAAACGTCTGGCGGAAGAAATTGCGGCCGCCGACGGCTGCGTGATTTTCGCCAGTCGCGGCGTCAATCAGCACACCAACAGCACGCAGACCAACCGCGTGCTGATGTTCGTATCGGCGATCACCGGCAACTGGGGCCGGCGCGGCGGCGCGTTTTTCAATATGAGCGCAGGCACGCCGATCGCGGCCAAGGTGCCGGAACACCGCGCGCCGAAAATCAACAAACAACGGGTGCGGCGCAGTCCCGCCGGCTGGACCGAGGCGATGCTCCACGGCAAGCCCTACCCGATCCGCGCGCTGATCACCTGCAACAATCCACTGGCGCAATGGCCGGGGCAGGACAAGGCGCGCGCGGCTTTCTCCGCGCTGGACCTGATGGTGCACATCGAACTGTTCGCCAACGAAACCTCGGCATTTGCCGATTACCTGCTGCCTGCCGCGAGCGGCATCGAGAAGGGCGAAATCGGCCGTTCCAACGACGACCGCCGCATCGTCTGGATCGACAAGATGATCGATCCGCCGGGTGAGGCGAAGTCGGATACCTGGATCTGGATCGAACTCGGCAAGCGCTTCGGTTTCGACGATGTGCTGAAAGACAAATACAAGGATCCGGCGGTGTTCTGGGACGAGGTCTGCATCGACAGTCCCGGTCTGCGCGGTTGCACGCAGAAGCGGCTGCATTCGGTGCCGTACCGCTGGGTGCGCCAACCGGTGGCGACCGAAGATGCGCCGGAGATCGAAACCCTGTACCTGGAGGGCACCACGGTACCGGACGGTGCGCCGGGACGGCGCTTCCCGACGAAATCGGGCAAGCTTGAATTCTGGACCGACGAACTTGAAGCCAAGTTCAACGTGTTGGGAATGTCGTCGCTGCCGGAGTTTTATTCCGAGCGCGAGCAACTGATTGATCTGCCGTACATGGAATTGCTCGAAACCGATAGCGAAGCCGGTGTAATTTCACCGTTCTGTTCGCCGGCCACCGGCAGCGCGCGTGGCCGCATCGTCGCACCCGGACCCGATCACCCGGGCATGAAACTGCGCGCGCAGGGCTTTGACACCGAACTGGTCACCGGCCGCCCGCCGGCCGCGCATTTTCACAGCTGGACGCATTATTTCTGGCAGTCGCAGGAAATGTGGCCTGATCTCTATTGCCAGATCCATCCCGACAAGGCGGCGAAACTGGGTATCAACGACGGTGATCGTGTGAAGGTCGAATCTGCCCACGGCAGCATTGAAGCCATGGTCTGGGTGCACGCTGGCATCCGGCCGACTGCGGTGTTCATTCCCATCGGCTGGGGTGAGCGCCAGCCCTACAATCCGTGGCGATCGGTGAATTTCCTCACCGACAGCACGCAGCGTGATCCGGTGTCGGACCAGACCAATCTCAAGGTGCTGTTGTGCCGGGTGTCGCGCGCGGCCGGCTGAGTGGCGTAAAATCCGGACTCCTGCGGGTGTAGTTCAATGGTAGAACGGCAGCTTCCCAAGCTGCATACGAGGGTTCGATTCCCTTCACCCGCTCCATGTCTTGCGCTGATTTCCCGATGATCCGGCTTCCGAACCTCAGAACCGCCCTTTGCGTGGTTGTACTGCGATGACGGCGCGGCGAGATCCCGCCGTCGCAGACTTTGCCCCCGCATTGATCGCCTGGCAGAAATGCCATGGCCGGCACGATCTGCCGTGGCAGCAGACGCGCGATCCGTATGCCGTGTGGCTGTCGGAGATCATGCTGCAACAGACGCAGGTCACCGCCGTCATTCCGTATTACCAGCGTTTCCTCGAGCGTTTCCCGACCATTGCTGCACTGGCTGCTGCGCCTGCCGATGATGTGCTCGCCTTGTGGAGCGGGCTTGGTTATTACTCGCGAGCGCGCAACCTGCATCGCGCAGCGCAGATCATGGTTGCCGAACACGGCGGCCGGTTTCCGCAGATGCTGGATGCGGTGATGGCGCTGCCGGGCATCGGGCGTTCAACAGCCGCGGCGATACTGGTGTTCGCTTTCGGCAAGCGCGGCGCGATCCTCGACGGCAACGTCAAACGCGTACTCGCACGAGCGCGCGGCGTCGCCGGTTATCCCGGTGAAAGTGCTGTTGCCGCGCAACTGTGGGCGCAGGCCGAATTGCTGTTGCCGAAAACGGGGCTGCGCGCCTACACCCAGGGTTTGATGGATCTCGGCGCCACCGTGTGTGCGCGACGCAAGCCGCGTTGTTTGGAGTGTCCGGTGCAGACGCTTTGTGTGGCACACAAAATGGGCCGTACTGCCGAACTGCCGACGCCGAAGCCGCGCAAGGCTTTGCCGCAGCGACGGACGCAGATGCTGATACTGCAGCGCGCGGGTGAAGTGATGCTGGAAAAACGGCCGTCATCCGGCATCTGGGGTGGCCTGTGGTGTTTTCCCGAGACCGATGCCGATGCTGATGCTGCCGCCGTCTGTGCGCAGCGTTATGGCGCAACAGTGGAGCTGCGTGAGGCGTTACCGGTGATTGCGCATGGCTTCACCCACTACCACCTCGATATCCTGCCGCAGCCGGCACTGGTCAAGTCGTGGCCGTTGCGCGCGGCAGAGCCCGGGCTGATGTGGTTGTCGATTGAAGACGCTGGGGCGGCGGCGATTCCGACGCCGGTGCGTGGCATCCTGGCGCAGTTGGCTGCGCGCGCGCGCAGGGGCTGAGGTTCGCTGCGGTCAGCGCGCAGGTGATACGGCGCCTAGCGCTCGCCAGTGATCTATAACTAATTGTTTTTATTTATTTTTTCTATGATGCCGTGGTCCAGCAGTAATTCGCGCAGCCTGGTCATCCGGGCATCGGTATCGTTCATTTCCAGCAGCGCCTGTTTTTCCTGCGGCGTGATCGGCAGGATTTCGGCAAGCCGATAACTGACCCACACCGGATTTTCGAGCTGTATGGGCCCGGGCACGCTGTCGGCGCCCGCGCGTTTGATCGCCAGGCGCAGCACTTCCTCGCAGGCCTGGTCCATTTCGGCATTGGTCGTCGGCTCGGGCAGCATTTCGATCTTGCCGATGATCAGTCCGCTGCTGTTGACGCGGGTGTCGAGGATGCGAAAGCGTGCGCCGCCCCGTGCCAGCAGCTCGAACAGGTTGGGATGCGGCACATCCCATTGTTCGATGGTGGCGAGGCAGCCTGTGGATTGCGGAGTCGCCGGCTGGCCGATTTCCTGGCCTTCGCGGATCAGGCAGACGCCGAAAGGCGTGCTGTCGCGCAGGCAGGCCTTGGTCATGTCGACATAACGTTGTTCGAACACTTTGAGCGGCAGCAATCCGCCCGGGAATAGCACCGTGCCCAGCGGGAACAGCGGTACTTCGAGCGTGGTGCTCATGTGCCCAGTTCGCGGTGGCGGGCGAGGGTGCGGGTGCGGTCGCGGAATCGGGCAGACAGGGTTTCGACGAAGAATACCGAACGATGCCGTCCGCCGGTACAGCCGATGGCCACGGTCAGGTAGCTGCGGTTGTCGCGTTCGAATGCCGGCAGCCAGTCGCCAATGAAGCGACTGATGTCTTCGAGCATGCGCATGGCGTCGGGTGTCGCGCGCAGGAATGCGGCAACCGGTGCGTCGCAGCCGGTCAGCGGGCGCAGTTGCGGGTCGTAGTGCGGGTTGGGCAGGCAGCGCACGTCGAATACGAAATCCGCGTCGAGCGGAATGCCGTGCTTGAAGCCGAAGGATTCGAACAGCAGCGTCAGCCCGGCGACGGGCGCCGCGGCGAAATCCTTGACCCAGGCACGCAGCGTGTTGGGGGCGAGATCGCTGGTGTCGATGTGATGCGCCATGTCCGAAATGCCGGAGACCAGTTCCTTCTCGCGGGCAATACACTCCGGCAGGGTCAGTCCGGAGACCGAGAGCGGGTGACGGCGGCGGGTTTCGGAATAGCGCTTGATCAGCGTTTCCGATTTCGCCTCAAGGAACATCACGCGCACTTCGATGCCTTCGTTGCGCAGGCTGGTGACCAGCTCCGGCAGGTTGGCGATCGTTTCGCCGGTGCGCACATCAATCGTCAATGCCACACGCCCGATACCGGAGGCGCGAAGTGTCTCGACCAGGTTTCCGACTATGTTGACCGGCAGGTTGTCGACGCAGTAGAAGCCGGCGTCTTCCATCACCGCCAGCGCCACGCTTTTGCCGGAGCCGGAAAGTCCCGTGATCAGGATCAGTTGCATGGCGTCGGTCGCGTCCGGCGTCAGTCGTCGCGGGTTTTCATGGCCTGCGCCTGGCGTTCGACAAACTCGAGGGTGCTGTCGATGCCGCGCATTTGCAGCACATGGTTGCGCACGGCGGCCTCGGTGAGCACGGCGAGGTTGCGGCCGGCCGCAACGGGGATGGTCACCTTGCGGATTTCGACGTCCATCAGCAATTCGCTGCCGGGTTTCAGTGGCAGCCGGTCGAGGTAGGTCGGGTCGGAGACCGAAGGTTTTTCAAGATGGACGACAATCTTGACGTTTTTACGCGGGCGCAGAGCGGCTTCGCCGAATATCGTGCGGATATTGAGCACGCCCAGCCCGCGCACCTCGAGAAAGTCGCGCAGCAGCGAAGGGCAGCGGCCTTCGACGCTCTCCGGCCCGACGCGGTAGAGTTCGACCACGTCGTCGGCAATCAGGCCGCTGCCGCGGCTGATCAGTTCCAGCGCCAGTTCGCTTTTGCCGACGCCGGAATCACCGGTGATCAGCACGCCGACCCCGAGCACATCGAGAAATACGCCATGCACCGTGGTCGAGTCGGCGAGGGTTCGCGCCAGATGCGGACGCAGGATCCACATCAGTTCCACGCTGGGGATCGGCGAGGAGAACAGCGGCGTATGGGTGGATTCCGCGATCTCGAGCAGTGCCGGTGGTATGTCGTTGGCGCCGGCGACGATAAAACAGGCCAGTTCGCGGGTTGCGGTGCGCTGCAGCAGGTTGCGGCATTCCACCGGATCCAGGCCGTTGAGGTGGCTGACCTCCGACTGACCAAGCACCTGGATCAGGTTCGGGTGAATGAAGTTGAGGTGCCCGACCAGTCCCTTCGACGAGTCCTTGGTCAACTCGCTGTCCAGGCCCTTGCCGGCGCCGTCGCGGCCGGCGACCCACGTCAGCTGCAGTTTCTCGCGGGTGTCGTCAAACAGCCGGGCTATGCTGACCTGCGGCATTGGGTTCCCATTGTGTGATCAACTGCAGAATTTCTTCCGGAGTTGCCACCGTAAAAAGTTTTTCGCGAAACTGCTTGTCGCAGAACATCTGCGCCAGTTCCGAGAGGATCTGCAGGTGTTCGTCGGTGGCGCGTTCAGGGACCAGCAGCACGAACGCCAGCCGCACATTCTGGCCGTCGGGGGCGTCGAAGGGTATCGGGTTCTGCATGCGGATGATCGCGCCGACAGCTCCCTTCAAGCCCTTGATGCGGCCGTGCGGTATGGCCACGCTCTGGCCGAGGCCGGTCGAGCCGAGCTTCTCCCGCGCAAACAGACTGTCAAACACCACATTGCGCGCGACCTGCTGATGGTTCTCGAACAGCAGCCCCGCCTGCTCAAAGACCCTTTTTTTGCTGGTCAGATCCGTGTCCAGCATGATGTTCGACAAGGGCAGCAGATTTGCGATCAGGTTCATGGAAGTCGGATATTGCAGTTCGTGGCGGAGAGTTTACTCTTCGACAGCGCGGTGTTTGATCGGCGCGCCATCGTGGCGATGGGACAGGTTCTTTTCTTTGTGCTTGATGACCGCGCGGTCAAGCTTGCCGATCAGGTGATCAATTGCAACATACATGTCTTCGCCATGAGCTTCGCAGAAGATTTCCTTGCCGCTCAGGTGCATCTTGGCCTCGACCTTGTGCAGCAGTTTTTCGACCGTCATGATCACGCTGATGTCGATCACATGGTCGAAGTGGGCGGTGATTTTCTCCAGCTTGTGCGCGATATGGTCGCGGATCGCAGGAGTAATCTGCAGGTGGTGGCCCGTCAGGTGCAGGTTCATGTTTTCTCCTTTTTAAAGCGTTTTTCTGAGGTTAACCGGGAGGATCTGCATCGATTCCCGGTATTTTGCAATGGTACGCCTTGCTACAACTATACCCTGCTGTCCGAGCAGCTCTGAAATCTGGCCGTCGCTGAGCGGCGACTTGGTGTTTTCCGCGCCGACCAGCTGTTTGATCAGGGCCCGGATGGCGGTGCTCGAGGCCGCACCGCCGGCTTCGGTGGCAACATGACTGCCGAAGAAGTATTTCAATTCGAAGATGCCGCGGGGCGTGTGCATGAATTTCAGGGTGGTGACGCGCGACACCGTCGATTCATGCAGCCCCAGCGTTTCGGCGATCTCGCGCAGTACCAGGGGCCGCATCGCGACTTCGCCGTGCTCCAGGAAGTTGCGCTGACGGTCAACGATGGCCTGCGACACGCGCAGTATGGTTTCGAAGCGCTGCTGCACGTTCTTGATCAGCCACTTCGCCTCCTGCAGCTGCGAATTCAGCTGCTGGGCGCTGCCGCCGCGGTTGCGTTGCAGGATGTCGGCATACATCCGGTTCACGCGCAGGCGCGGCATGGCGTCGGGATTCAGCGCGGCAATCCATACGCCCTTGGTCTTGCGCACGATCACATCGGCGATCACAAACCGCGTTTCCTCGGATGAGAAGTCGCGGCCCGGCCTGGGGTTCAGGCTGGTGATCAGCTTCTGCACGATACGCAGGCAGGCGTCGTCGCATTTCAGCGTGCGTTTCAGGCGCGCGAAATCGCGGGCGGCCAGCGCATCCAGATGGTGATTGACGATTTCCAGCGCGGCATCGCGTTGCGGTGTGTCATCAGGCTTGGCGGCAAGCTGGAGAGCCAGGCATTCGGCCAGGTTGCGCGCGCCGACGCCGACCGGCTCAAGATGCTGCAGGTGTTGAAGGGCGATCGACAGGTCGTCGTGATCCACGTCGAGTTCCGGCGGCAGCATTTCGCCGATTTCTTCGAGGGTTTGCGGCAGATAACCGTCGTCGCTCAGCGAATCGATCAGCAGGCTGACCAGGCGCTTGTCGCGCTCCGACAGGTGGAGCAGCGACAGCTGCGCCGCAAGATGTGCGCTCAGGCTCGCCGGTTGCTCGGCGAGCGGCCCGTAGTCGTCATCTTCATTGTCGTTGCTGCCGGCGTTGCTGTAGGTCGGACCGTCTTCGACATCGAACGGGGCGGGTTCTTCAGAGCCCGGTGCAGATTCCTGAGCGCTGTCGGCCGATGCAGCGGGCATTTCGGCGTTTTCAGACTGCGGCGTTTCGCGTTGCGGCGAGGAGGGGTCGGATCCACCATCGATCCGCTCCAGCAGCGGATTATCCTGGAGCAGGCGCTCGATTTCCTGGTTGAGTTCGAGCGTCGACAGTTGCAGCAGCCTGATCGACTGCTGCAATTGCGGCGTCAATGTCAGGTGTTGCGAGAGTCTGAGCTGTAAGGAATGTTTCATGCAGGGCCGGATGAGAAAGATCGCGTCCCGAAAAAGTAGTCGTGCGCGCTAGCCGCAGCCTGCGGTCTTAAAGCCGGAAATGTTCACCGAGATAGACCTTTCTGACACGCTCATTATAGACGATCTCGTCCGGCTTGCCGAAGGCCAGCACCGTGCCGTCGTTGATGATATAGGCGCGGTCGCAGATGCCCAGGGTTTCCCGGACATTGTGATCGGTGATGACCACGCCGATGCCTCTTTCCCGGAGGAAACCGATGATTTTCTGGATTTCGATGACGGCGATCGGGTCAACGCCGGCAAAAGGCTCGTCGAGCAGGATGAACCGCGGTTCGGTCGCCAGGGCGCGGGCGATTTCCACCCGCCGCCGTTCGCCGCCGGAAAGGCTGATTGCGGGGTTGTTGCGCAGATGATCGACATGCAGTTCCTGCAGCAGCGTATCGAGGCGGGCTTCAATGGTGGCGGTATCGTTGTGATAAAGCTCAAGGATGGCGCGCACATTTTCCGCGACGGTCAGCCTGCGGAATATCGAGGCCTCCTGCGGCAGGTAGCTGAGCCCCAGGCGGGCGCGGCTGTGCATCGGCATGTGCGTCATCCGGATGCCGTCGAGATGCAGTTCGCCGCCGTCCATCGCCACCAGCCCGACCATCATGTAAAAACAGGTCGTTTTGCCGGCGCCGTTCGGGCCCAGCAGGCCGATGACTTCTCCGCTGCGCACCTCAAGTGAGACATCCTTGACGACCGTGCGCGCGCGGTAGCGTTTGTTCAGGCCTTCCGCCTTGAGCACGTATGCGCCGTTCGCAGGCGTTTCGTTGGCGGGATCCTGCAGTGCCGGAGTTTCCATCGCTTGTCAGCGCGCCTGAGTCGGCAGCGGATCCCGCGGCGCACCGACTTCCGCGGCAGGTTTCAGCGGAACCGGCGGCTGGGCTTCGGGTTTTTCCTTGGGCTTGGGCTGCAGCACGGCGCGCACACGGCTGTTGCCCTCGGCGCTGGTTTGTTTGCCGCCGCCGGTGACCTGGAAAAACTCGGTGTTGGCGTCGTATGAAATGTAATTGCCGCTGACTTCGTCGCCGCCTTTTTTCATCGAAGCGCGATTGAACATCTGCACTTTGTCCGCCCGGCCTTCGTATTCGATGCGTTCGGCCCAACCCTCGATGTATTCGTCGTATCCGTCGCGTTTCTGCCGGAAGTAGGCGAGGCTGCCCCAGGTGATGCCGGTTTTGAAGCCCTGGTTGTCCTGGCGCACTTCCATGCGGTCGCCGCGGATGATCAGCGTACCCTGGGTCAGCACGACGCGCCCCTCGAACGTGGAAATCTGTTTGGCGTCGTCAACGGATACGCGATCGGCTTCAAGGTTGATCGGTTTTTCGCGGTCGGCTTTTTCCGCATGTGCGGCACCCGCGATGGACAGCATCAACACCAGTCCCCGGGCAAACCCGGCGAGCAGGCGAAAAAACGGGTCAGCGGCGTTTTTCTGCGCGGGCCGGATCATGATAGGTGCCACGGAAGTGGGAGAGGAACTTGACGGTGCGGGTTTCACTGTTCAATTCTAAGCCAATCGCCGTGGCAACGGTATGGGCATCGGTGATGGTGACCGGGCGATCGGTGCGGGCGATATGGTCATCCGGTATGACATGCAGAAAGCTGGTTTCCAGCGTCATCGCGGTGCGATTGTCGTAGGGCGCCCGGACTGCGCGGACGTCATCCTCGAAATACACGTTTTCGCCGCCGCTGGAGACCCGTGCCGTGCGCGAAGTGATCGTCACCGGGGCATTGGCAGAAGCATTGCTGATAAAACGCGGCGATACCAGACGAGTGCTGTCATCGTGGGGGAAATGCGTCATGCGTGAGGCATAAAGGATGTGTTTGACTTTGCCGTTGACATCAAGGCGGCGCGCCACAATGTTGTCGATGATGAAGTCCGGATCGGCTCGCGCACTCTCGGCGGACTTCTCGACCTGCCGAACCGCCTGGTCAAGCCAGAAAGTCAGCGCAGCGAGCACTGCCAGCAGCAGCAACGGGAAGATCTGGGAGAGCCGGTTCATTGCGGGTGCTGTCTTCAGTCGGCGCCGAGGAAGCGTGCAGTCTGAGCAGCGAGCTTGCCCTGATTGTGCAGGATCACTTCGCAGAATTCGCGCGCGGCACCGCGGCCACCGCTGGCCCGGGTGACGTAATCGGCGTGGCGTTTGAGCAGCGCCGGCGCATCGGCAACAGTCACCGCGAATCCGCAGCGTTTGAGCACCGGCAGATCAACCAGGTCATCGCCGAGGAACGCCGATTGCTCCGGCGCCAGCCCCAGTTCGGCCAGCAACGCTTCGAAGGCTGAATATTTGTCGGCAACGCCCTGCTGGATGTGGCGGATGCCGAGATCTGCGGCGCGTTCACGGACGCTGCCCGCGCGGCGGCTGGTGATGATGGCCAGTTCAACGCCGGCGTCCTGCAGCAGCTTCATGCCCATGCCGTCGCGCACATCGAAGGTTTTCATCGCATCGCCGGTTTCGGCGTAGTGCAGTCCGCCGTCGGACAACACGCCGTCGACATCGAAAATGGCGATGCGAACCGTTCGCGCTTTGGGGATCATCAGTCGGGGGCGGGGCGCGTTAGACGACTTTGTTGCGGAACAGGTCGTGGATGTTCAGTGCGCCGACCAGGCGCCCGCCGTCATCGACGACTAGCAACTGCGTGACTTTGCTGCGTTCCATGATCTCGACGGCTTCCGCCGCTAGACGCTCGGGTCCGATGGTGCGCGGATTGGCCGACATGATGTCGTGGATCGGGGTCTTGCGCAGATCGAGCCCCTTGCTGATGGCGCGGCGCAGATCACCATCGGTGAAAATACCCTTGACCGCCTGCATTTGATCGACCACGGCGGTCATGCCCATGCGGCCGCGCGACATTTCAAGCAACGCGTCGGTCAGCGTCGCGGTTTCGGCGACGCGAGGGGCGTCAGCACCGGAGCGCATGACATCGCGCACCATGGTCAGCAGCTTGCGGCCCAGCGTGCCGCCCGGATGTGATCGCGCAAATTCGTCCTGGGTGAATCCGCGTGCGCGCATCAGCGCCACCGCGATGGCGTCGCCTAGTGCCAGCGCGGCGGTGGTGCTGGCCGTCGGCGCGAGATTGAGCGGGCAGGCTTCCTGCTTTGCGCCGGCGTAGAGATGCACATCCGCTTCGCGTCCCAGTGTCGATTCCGGATTCCCGGTCAACGCAACCAGTTTGGCGCCCTGGCGTTTGAGTACGGGAATGAGGATCAGCAACTCGCCGGTTTCGCCCGAGTTTGAAAGGGCGACAAATACGTCATCGCGAGTGACCATGCCGAGATCGCCGTGGCTGGCTTCAGCCGGGTGCACGAAGAATGCCGGTGTTCCGGTGCTGGCAAAAGTGGCGGCGATTTTGCGGGCGATATGGCCGGATTTGCCGATGCCGCTGACCACGACACGGCCACGGCATTGCAGAAGGATGCGGATCGCCTCCCCGAATCGCGCGTCGAGGTGGCCGACCAGATCGGTAATCGCCTGAGCCTCGATGGCGAGCACTTCTTTCGCCGCCGCGATCGCGGCGCTGGCAGGGTTGCTTTCACCGGGGGAAGTCATGGCTCAAATTATAACAAACCCCCTGCGCCGCATTTGCCCGTATGTGCTTGCAATTCATTGAAGAAAAGGCAATATTCGGGAGGTCCCTCTTGTCATCCGGCCATGCACAACACTCTGCAACCCGTGCTCGTACTGCTTGCGGCCGCCGTGCTGGTGGTGGTGGTGTTTCGTTCGTTGCGGCTGCCGCCGCTGCTCGGCTACCTGATTGTTGGCGTTGTCATTGGCCCCCATGCGCTGGGCTGGATTACCACGACGGACGAGGTGAGCACTCTCGCTGAAATCGGCGTGGTATTCCTGATGTTCAGCATCGGGCTGGAGTTCAGCCTGTCCCGCCTGATGACCATGCGCCGCATCGTGTTCGGTCTGGGCGCGGCGCAAGTGCTGATCACCCTGTTGCTGGTGCTGGGCGTCGCCCTGGCGATTGGCGCTTCCTGGCAAACCGGACTGGTGCTTGGTGGCGCTCTGGCCATGTCGTCTACGGCGATACTGGCCAAGTTGCTGGCTGAACGTTTTGAGATCAACTCCCCGCATGGCCGGCAAATTATCGGCATCCTGCTGTTTCAGGACCTGGCCGTGGTTCCGCTGCTGATCCTGATTCCGGCGCTGGGCGCGCCTACCGAGGATTTTGCGGCGACTGTCGGCTATGCGCTGCTCAAGGCCGCTGTCGTGCTGACACTTCTGCTGTTTTTCGGGCAACGGCTGATGCGGGCCTGGTTTCATGTGGTCGCCCGGCAGAAATCATCCGAGCTTTTTGTGCTCAACGTGCTGCTGATCACGCTGGGTATCGCCTACATCACTGAAATGGCCGGGTTGTCGCTTGCCCTGGGCGCATTTGTCGCCGGTGTGCTGATCTCAGAGACGGAATACCGTTACCAGGTTGAAGAAGACATCAAGCCGTTTCGCGACGTCCTGCTGGGATTGTTTTTTGTGACGATTGGCATGCTGCTGGACGTCAGCATCGTTGTCGAAAATGTCTGGGTCAGCGTGTTGTTGGTGACGCTGGTGATTGCAAAAACCATCCTGATTTTCGGGCTGAGCCGGTTGTTTGGCGCTGCAAGCGGTGTGGCCCTGCGCGCCGGACTTGCGCTGGGGGCCTGTGGTGAATTCGGTTTTGTCATCCTCGCCCATGCCAGCGGCAGCGGGCTTATTGCGCCGGATATCCTCCAGCCGGTACTCGCGGTGATGGTGCTGTCGATGCTGATCGCGCCTTTTGTGATCGAACGCAGCGAAGCCATCGTGCGGCGCTGGAGCGCCACGGAATGGATGAGCCGTGCGATGCAGTTGCATAACATCGCCGTGCAGTCGATGACCGCCGATGAGCATGTGCTGATCTGCGGTTACGGTCGCAGCGGGCAGAATCTTGCGCGTTTTCTGGACCAGGAAGGGGTGCCCTTCATCGCGCTCGACAACGATCCGCAGCGGATCGGCGATGCCACCGCCGCCGGCGAGCGCGTGGTGTTCGGCGATGCGGCGCGGCGCGAAGTGCTGCTGGCGGCAGGACTGGCCCGTGCACGCGTGGTCATTGTGACCTATGCCGATACGGCGTCCGCCCTGCGCATTCTTGCCCATGTGCACGAGGCCAGGCCCGGTTTGCCGGTGATCGTTCGTACGATCGATGACAGCGACGTCGAGAAGCTGCGCGATGCCGGCGCTGCGGAAGTGGTTGCGGATCTGATGGAGGCCAGCCTGATGTTGGCTTCGAGCACGCTGATGCTGGTCGGTGTACCGCTGACCCGGGTGTTGCGCCGGATCAGGGAGACGCGCGAAAGCCGTTATGAGTTGTTCCGCGGGTTCTACCGCGGCATGACCGATGCCGCTGAGGGCGAGGATCAGGCGCTGCAGCCGCGGCTGCATTCGGTGCTGGTGACGGCGGGGGCGCAGTCGATCGGCAAAAGCATGGAGGATCTCGACCTGGAGAAATCCGGCGTCGAGGTCACGGCGATCCGCCGCCGCAATGTCCGAACCGCCGCGCCCTCGCCTGAAATGCGCGTGGAAGAGGGGGATGTGCTTGTGCTGCTGGGTACAGAGACCGGTGTCGCCGCTGCCGAAATCAAATTGCTGCAGGGCTGATGGCCGACTGAGCAATCACAGCGATTGGTCCTGATAGAAATAAAAAAGCCCGCGAGCTGAGCGGGCTTTTAAACGAATCAGTGAATGATTACAGCAGGCTGGCGCCGCCGCAGTTGGTGCTGCCATTGGTGGCATTCCACGTGGCGGCTGAGCCTGCTGCGCTGGTACAGGAGGGAGCAGTCGCCGAGTCGTCAGTGGGGGCCGCCGCACCGTTGCCCTGGTAGACGGAGAACTGAAAGCCGCCGGTGTTCGGTGCGCCATCATCAATCTTGCGGTCAACCTCAACGATGATCTCAACCGGGACTTGCGCACCGGTCTTGATGTTGTGGCGCTGCGGTGAGGCCGTCGAACCGTCAGCACCGGTGTTATTGGTGCCGTAAACGCCGTCATAAATGACCTGCATGTAGACGCCGTAGGGGTTGGTCGGACTGGTGGTGGCTGAAGCGGTCGCGGCATAGGTATAGGTGCCGTTGATGAAGCCGGCCTTGGACAGATGTTCCCAAACCAGGATGTGTTCTTCGACCACGCTGCTGGCGACGGGGGTGGCACCGGTTTCGATGCGGCCGTTGCCGTTGCCGTTGGAGTTGGCCGACATGCCGGTAATGTTGGTGGTTGCCTGGGTGTAATCACCGGGCAGCGCGCGGAAGCGATCGAGGAAGCCGAAATAAGCGGCTTTGATCCCGTCCTGCGTGGAGATCATATTGCGGACGCGGGCGCTGGTGATCAGTTCCTGGCCCTTGAGTACGCCGCCCAGCAGCAGGCCGATAATGACCAGCACGATGGCGATTTCAATCAGTGTAAAACCTTTAGAACGCATCATTTTTATCCCCTTGCCGCCACATGACGGAAATTAATAGGGGGTAAACACCGCAAACTCCGTACCACCATGCAAGTCTTAACAAATAGAAACATCACGCAGGGCAACGCGCGAAACGAGTCAAAAAATAACAATAACTAATTGATAATAAACAATTAATTTTTTAAGACTTTGACTTTTGTAATGTGAATTTTTGTTAACTTCTGAAGTATGCAATGGGACTTTTGTCGAATATACGACTGTCACTGTCGATTTTTCGACGTACCAGCGCTTTTTTCAGCCTTTTCCAGGGCCTGGAGCCTTTCGGTCAGGAAATGCAGTTCACTGGGGTCGGTCACTTCGCCGGTGGCGAGCAGACCGCCGAGCAGCACCTTGGCGCTGCCGGTTTCGCCCATGTCTTCCAGGATGAAAATCCGCATCTGCCGCGCCCACCCGGAGGCGGCGCCGGCGTGGCGGGTGATGTCGGTGGCATAACGCAGTGCCAGCGGCCGGTCCTGCAGCCGGTGTTTGGCCATGATCGCGCAGTGCGCCAGCCATCGCCAGCGTAGGTCCGCCGCTTCGAGAAACCGGGCCTGTACAAATTCGCACATCGCACGTTGTTTGGTGGCGTCCGAGACCTGTCCGTAGAGTTGCGAAGCCATCATCAGCGGGTAACCGCTGCGCGGATCGAGTTGCAGCGCCGTTTCCAGCCAGCTCATCACCCGGTCGTAATCGAGTGCCTTGAAAGGGATGCTGATTCCGGGCTGGTTATCAAAGGCCTGCAGGTGCAGCACTGATAACTGCGCAGCCACAATGGGCTCGCCGAAACTCGCCGCGCGCAAAATCCCTGCAGCGGGCGCCGCCGACAGCGCTTCGGCGCGGGCAAGCGGCGGTGCTTGTCGCCCGTGCGCGAAGATTTGCAGGGCCAGCGCAGCGGCGAGCAGTAGCGGCACCGCCACCGGCACGGTGCGCAATGACCGTTCTTCACTTTCCCGGAACCGCGTGCGCATTACAGGCTCCTGCGGTGGAAATCGAACAGGGCTGCGGCGGTGAGGAGTGCCAGGTAGACGAGGCCTTGCAGCAGGATGCCGAGCAGCAC
Organism: uncultured beta proteobacterium; assembly: GCA_903933915.1. Lineage (GTDB taxonomy): Bacteria > Pseudomonadota > Gammaproteobacteria > Burkholderiales > SG8-41. The sequence continues at coordinate 53,412 of CAIZLW010000200.1, forward strand.
CGCCGGTTCGGGCACAGCATCCACCAGCCAGGACGTGGCGGTCCACTGGTCCAGCGCAGGCAACAGATAACCCAGGCCTTCGACCAGTGTCGCAGTGATCTGCTGCGACAACGTGCCTTCACCGGCGATCGGGTGCGCGCCCATCAGCCTCATCGAGGTCATGCTGCGTGCCAGCAGGTAAAACGCCGCGACAAATCCGGCTGCCGGCAACAGTTGGCTGAAGGTGACGACACAGAATAGCGACAGCGCCGTCACCAGCGCCAGCTCGATCATCAGAGAGGCCGTCCAAAACAGGGCGGCGGTGGCGGGCGCCAGCACCCACAGCGGCAGGGCGACAATGATGGCAATCAACAGGGCTGCGGCGATAAATCCGGCCAGCTTGCCGCAGATATAATGAGTGCGCGGCACGTCCAGCGCGAGCACAACGTCCAGCCCCTTGTCATTGAATTCCCGGGTTATGCTGGCGAGTACGTAGACGCTGGTGAGAAACACTGCGGCCAGGCGCGCCGCGGCGGCATAAAAGCCGGTCTGGAAACGGGCGGCTTCAGTAATCGCGAGTTCGCGGATGAACAGGCTGGCGCAGACCAGCAGTGCCAGGGTCAGCAGAGCCGTCCCGGGAACGCGGGTGCGCAGTGCTTCGAGCGCCGTGTATTTGCCGATGGTGGTGATATGCAAGGCGGTGGCCGGTTTTGTTTTAACTGAATCGAGAGTATAGCCAATCACGATGTCTGCCGATTTGATGGATACCGAGGAGTCGTCCGCGTCGCTGCGCGTCAAATCGGCGGCATCTGCGCGGTATCAGAATGTGTTGCTGGCGACTGCGCTGCTGACGCTGCACGGGGCCATCGCCTGGAACAATGCGGATTGGTGGGCGCGCGGCCTGCTGCTGGCCCACTTCGGCCTGTTCCTGATCTGGCAGCCAGTGTGGCGCGGGGAGAAGCGCATACCGATGCAGCATGCGCTGCTGGTGCTGGGTCTGGGGACTCTTTTCGCGTTTGCCGGCAACTGGTGGCTGATCGCCGCATGGATCGCCGTGCTGTTTGGCCTGATCGGCGGCGGCGTTCCCGCCACGGTCGCCCGTGGCGAGCGCGCAGCGGCGATTATTGCCGCCGTTTATCTGGTTGCGATGCTCCTGATGTGGGTGCTGCCGCAGTTGTTCAGCGACGGCGGCGTCGCCGCCCGGGTTTCGGGTTTCGTGCGCTACGGCATGCCGTTGCTGCCGTTGGTGATTCTGATCATCCCCGGCGGGGAGCGCCTGCGCGGCGCACCCGTGATCATCGACCTGTTTTATACGCTGGTGCTGTTTTTGTTGATCGTGGTGCTTGGGTTGGGCAGTTTCGTCATTCATCACCACCAGATTTCTCACGGCGACTACCTGCTGGGCATCGCCCAGGCGCTGATGGTCATCGCCGGTTTGCTGCTAGGGTTGGCCTGGTTATGGAATCCCCGAGCCGGTTTCAGCGGGATCGGCACCCTGTTGTCACGGTATCTGCTGGGTTTGGGCCTGCCGTTTGAGCAGCGCATGCGGCGGCTGGCTGATCTTGCCGAGAATGAAACGCGCCCCGAGCATTTCCTGCGTGCGGCGTTGACCGACATGCTCGATCTGCCGTGGATCAACGGTTACGCCTGGGTGACCGCGGCTTCTTCAGGGGAGGTCGGCACATGCGAAGGTCAATCCGAGCAACATGAAACCGGCGTGCTGCTGCTGACCATGTATGCGATCAAGCAGTTGTCGCCGGCGATTCTGCTGCACCAGAAACTGCTGATGCAGATGGTCGGGCATTTTTATGAGGCACAGCGACGCGAGCAACAACGGCAACAGTCCGCCTATACCCAGGCGATTTACGAAACCGGTGCCCGACTGACGCATGATGTCAAAAATCTGCTGCAGTCTTTGCGCTCGATCTGTGCTGCGGCGGAAATGCGCGGCGCGGATGACACCGCATTCCGTTCCCTGGTGCAGCGGCAGTTGCCGCCTATCACGCAGCGCCTGAGCACCACGCTGGAGAAACTTAAATCGCCAGAGGCGTCACACATCAGCGATGTTGATGCGGCGATTTGGTGGCAGGGCCTGCAGGCCCGTTATGCGGGTCGTGCGGTTGAATTCGGGACCCTGGATATTCCGAACGGATTGCGCCTGCCTTCTGAATTGTTCGACAGCGCTAGTGATACCCTCATCGAGAATGCTTTGTACAAGGTATCGCAGGGTGAGGCCCAGCGTGTCCGCCTATCGTTGATGCGTGGTCCCCGGCTGAGGATTTCTGATGACGGCGCGCCGGTCCCGACGGGGCTGGTAGAGGATCTGTTCCGCGGGCCCGTGACATCCGAGAGCGGGCTTGGCGTGGGCCTTTATCAAGCATCCGCTTTTGCCGAGCAGTCCGGTTACGTGCTGGTGCTGGTCGACAACCGGGCAGGAAGCGTTTGTTTCGAATTGTCGCCCCGGCGTTAGCCGCGAACGGGCTGCACGATTATTGCCCTTCGATAAGCGTCAGGGATCCGTCGAGTCGCCCCGCGGAACGTTGCGATCAGCTACGGCAGTTTGTTGGCGCTGACCAGGCGATTGAACAGCACATTGGGCGACAGCCAGACGACGATGTCGTCGAACGAATTCCCGGTAACATCCGAGCGAGTGCGGCTGACCACGCTATTCGGCCAAGTGCCGACGGCATTTTCCTGTTCCAGAGCTGATCCAAGACCGGGATCAATTTGAATATTGCTGCTGCCATTCATTCCGCCATAACCGTTGCGCCCGTGAGAAATAATGACTGCTGGAACGCCGTCCGCAACTAAGGTGCTACCCGCACAAGACGTATCGTTGGTGGGAACGGAAGAGCATACCCTGATCTGCCCCGTGGACGTTAGTGACATGGTCGGAGAAGCGCGAGTTGTAAACGCCGAGGTTGCGAGATAACGGTACCTGTTACCCCACAGATCAGTGGCACTTACGCCCAAAGTGGCCCAAGGAATGTTGCCATCGTTTACCTGACATGCGCCGCCGAGAATATAGTCTTCCCGTCCGTCATTTGCGGTGTCGTTGTCGCCACCCGCACCACCGCTAATACGGTCCGGACACGGTAGGCGCGGCACAGTTTGCGAAACAGCATAACCAACCAGCGCCTCGAGCATTTCATTCATCGTGCGCTCGGTTTCGCGCACTTGCCTTTCCTCTACCTGGGTTGCGAGCGGTGTGAGCAAAGCGCCGATTACAAGCGTGATGATGAACAGCGCCACCGCGATCTCAATCAGGGTGAAGCCGCGCTGGCGCGACCGACCAGATTCTTTGGTCGGATTAGGGCTTGATAGCAACAACTTGGTCATTGAAAGTATCGCTGATGGGTGTCTGGCGGTCGAAGATCAGAGTGCCGGAAGCAGTATTGTTGCCCTCGAAATAATTGCCCGGGGTGGGGTTGTGACGGGTCTGACTCAGCGTGCTCAGCGTTTTGCCGGCGGACAATACAACGCCCGGCGCCGAGGACGCCGCTGTATTGCTGTTCAGCCTGACCGTGAAGCAGCTGTTGGCAGCGGTACAGTTGTTGACGCCGCCTGGCTGATAGCCGGGCGCAATGGCCAGATAAATGAAACGATACCATTCATTCGCGATGTACCAGTTACGCATCAGTGAAGGAAAATAGCTGATGCCCCAGGTGCGGATGCTATAGCCGGCGCCGGCGTTTTCCGTGCCGTAACCAACGATGGGCGGACCGTATTCCCATTGCAAGGCCCACGGATTCCACGACCATGTGTTTGAAGAGTTGTCATCGTAATCGGTGATTTGCAGAGTAACCGTGCTCAATGTCGTACGGTTGACGGAACGTGTGATGGGAGCTGTTGCGGTGGCCGGAGAAATGACCAGGTTCGCTGACGTGGGGTCGGTGCTGACTGGGATGGGTGCCGGCGGTGTGCTGCCGGTGTAAGTCAGAGTGATCAGCCTGCGGGTTACGCCGGACTCGGGGTTGGTCACCGTGGCGGTGCACTGCACCCTCCGTAGCAGATCGGTCGTGGTCGGTGGTGGCGTCACTGTGGATGTCCAGTTACAGCTGCCCTGCCCGGCCGGTACCGTGTAGCTGCGCACTTCGGACGAGTTGACGGTGCCGCTGCGGGTTACCGGCGGAGATGGCGTCATTGACCACTGGAATCCGGTATTGAAAGAGCCGCCGATCGCGTGGTTGGGCAGCATGCCACGGGTCGTGTTCACGGCCGCTGACTGGTAGGCGCTGCCCGACGGATTAAAGGGCGCAAGCCAGAAGTAACGTGCTGCTGGCGGGGCTTCCGTATATGCGGAAGTTGCCGCGGCCTTCAAGGCGCCGCCTACTGCCCCGGCAACTTGATTTTCGACCGCTTCCATCAGCTCATCTATTGTCACGTACTGCAGCTTGTCGTTGAAGGTGTCACTGGCGTCGCCGGCAATGAAATCATTGTCGAGGTCAGCGTTACTGTAGGTGCCGGGAACGCAGGGTGCCGCGCAGCCAGCTTCAACTGTCATTGAATCAAGGTATTGGTTTGCAGCGCCAAGCGGCGAAGCAGGGCGCTGCTGGTTGCCGACCACAGCGCCGGGCACAATTACCACGAAGGCGACACGGCTGCTGATTACGTTGCCGCGGCCGTCGCGCACGGTGAGCCACGGGTATGGCGGGTTCGGTGCTGCTGGGGAGGTAGGTGGCGATGCTGTGCAGTCTGCCGGAAAGCCGGTATATGCCAGGCTCACCGTTTCTGAGTTCAGTTTGCCAAAACAGACATCTATGCGGGTCAAGTTGGCCGACACCGCGTACCAAGGCATGCGACCTTCTGCGTCTTGCTCACTGGGCGCTTGAAGCGCCATTTTCAAATCGCGCCAAGGCAGCCTTCCGAGGCAGCGTGCATTGAGGTCGTAACTGACAAGCGAGGTTCCGTCTATGACACTCAAGCAACCGGTGTTGTTGCGATCACCATTGTAATTATTTGCCGGTGTTTCACTGGAACTAATTACATCGGGTGCTGGCAGGTCGCCGGGCCTGTCGGTTCCGGTATCGGTGGGCGTGCTTGATCCGCGGGTGATGGCCCAGCCTATCAGTGCACGCTTGGACTCAGCGAGAATTTGTGCATGGGTAATCTGCTCGCGCGTCTTCAGCGTGCTGGAGGTCATCATTGAAACCACGGTAACCGTCGCCACTGCACCCAGGATCAGAATCAGAATGTATATGCCGAAACCCCGCTGCCGCAGTGAACAGAGGGATATCAGGTGCGAGGCTTTACGGGCTGGCAGCATGCCGATGGCGGCTTCAGCGGGCGGCGTCAGCCAGTGCTTTAAGCTTGGCCGCCGCCTCGGGGTCGTTTGGGGAGATTTTCGAGGCTTCGCGCAGCAATGCGGCCGCAGACGGGGACGCAAGTGGTTTTTCAATGGCTTTGGAATCCTCGGCGTCATCCGCATCGGGTTTCCGGGCAGTCGAAGAGGCGGGTTTTGCTGCCGGTGCTGCATTGCGTTCCGGACTTGTCGCGGTAAAGGGTTCGGCGATGCGGCCGGACAGCAGTTCGGCGCTTTGCCCCACCTTCAGTCGTAGCGCCGGAGCGGTCGACCCTTGCGCGGGCTGAACCATGATGCGGCCGTCTCGTTCGATGCGACCGACCAGGGATGCAGATTCACGAATGTCTTTTTCGGACAAGGACTTGTTGTTGACCCATACCGTGGTCTTGCCGTCATCACGGCGAATGATCCCATTGTAGGTGATGAATTCCGGCGCCGGTTCATCCTTGACTTGGGCGGCGACAACTTTTTTTGTGCGCAAGCTGTCCAACTGCGCACGCTGCTCCAGAGTGAAGAACAGACGTCCCAGCGGCTCGGCGGGCCGGGCGTGCAACGGCATTAACAGGATCAAAATGGCGAGAAATGCCCTCATCGCTTGCTCCCCGGAGCGGCGGCACTGGGCCGCGCGGTAATCCAGACCAGATCGCACTGCGCATTCAGAAAAGGCTGGTTGCGCATGGTTTCCGAGCGATCCGTACGGATCAGGGTGCATTCCTTGACATGGAACAGCCCGGCTTTTTGCGCCCGCAGTTCGTCAAAGAAGCGCAACAGATCCCCTTCATGCATCAGGCGCATGTCGAGTTCCATGATCGATTCCTGAAGTGCGATGGATCCCGGATCAAACTCGGCGGCGTTCGGATAGGGGTGCTGGACCCCGATCTGATAGCTGACCCCAAAAAGTTCGGCGCGGGCGTTGGCATTGCGCAGGGCATCCAGCCAGTTGATGCGCTGTTCCTCGCCCGCAAAGCCGGACTTCTCCAGGTCACGGTAGGCGTCGACGTATTTCACGATGGTTTCTTTTTCGTCGCCGGACTGGCGCATGCGCGTCTGCGCAGCTTGAAATACGCCTTTTTGCCGCGTCAAATCGGTCCTCGCTTTTTTGGCAAGCAGGTCGGTGTAGTACACGGCGGCGCCGGCCAATGCGACCACGGTCACGAGGACCGCGAGAGGGGTGCGCAACGCTTTGAGTTCGTCGTTGTTCATGGCGCGGATTTGAGTACGACAACGAGACGGAATTCGGTCGAGCCGCCGCTGGCGGGGGTATCTGAAGTGCTGCCGGTCAGAGCGAGGCCGGGATTAACATTCAGCGGCAACTGGGTGACCCGCACCTGATCGACCGCAGGGTCGGCGCGCAAACGCTCGGCCAGTTGATTGATGCGGCCGATCGCATTGCGGTAGTCGCCGCGGAAGTTGCGCAATTCACCGGCAATCAGCCCGCTTTGCTTGCGTATTCCGCCGGCGCCGGGTATCGGCGCGGACGGCGGCGCTGCCGCCGGCTGGCCGGCCGGCGCCTGGGTACCGCGGTCGGTTCCCGTAATTTCGGTAGCCGAATACTGCCAGGTAATTTCCACCGGGGCGAGATCCGGATCGGGTGCCAGTGCACGCGACAGCACGGCATAAAACGACGCGGGTGTTTTGCCGGCAGAGCGCAGTTTTTCGGCAAGTTCGGTGGTGCGCTTGAGGTTGTCCGCGGTGGTGGGGGCTGACGGAAACTGGCGGGTTACCGCTTCGTATTCAGTGTTGACGCGGGTGGTATTGCGGATGGCATCTTCACGCTCCGCCTCCAGGGAATGTTGTTGGGCGAGGTTGAATCCTGCCCAGCAGAGGCCGATGGCGGCAGCGGCCGCACTGGCGGAGTAGATCTGCTGTCGGGTCCGCAACCGGCGGTATCCGGCGGTGATTGCCGACGCCGCGAGATTGCTGTCGGGAATTTTTCCCGCGAGCAACTGCAGATAAATGCTTTCCGGCGCGCGCGCAATCAGCTCGCGCGAAATCTTCAGTTGATCGGAGAGTTCCTTGCTGTCGATCCGCTTGCAGGTGAGGCCGGGGTTCTCCGCCGATATCAGTTGTGTCGTGGGCTCAAGCGCATCCGCGTGGTCGAGCAGCAATACGGTAACGGGCTCGTCCAGCGTGGCCGCGCGCAGCGCATGCAGATAAAGCCGGGTGTTGCTGATCTCGTCGAAAATGGCCCGTGGCAAGCCGGTGAGGGCGGTATCGGCGCGGCTGAGACGGCTTAACCGGAACCCGCCTTCGCGGAAAAACGAGAGCCGGATGCCGGTTCCCAGTGTGCCTACCGTCAGCAGATTGGCGGTTTTGGGCGCCAGTGCAGAGACCAGTTGCGTCATCACCAACGGCAGCAGGAACACGCCGCCGACTGGATGTTTGGCGGTGGTCAGCGCATCGAGCCAGGGGGCTATCAGATCGGGATTGGTCAGGGCGCAGAACAGGAAACGATCATCGCGGCGCTTGGTGATGTCGCGGCCGACCAGTTGCGATGAGTTGAACGTTGACCCGCGGTAGTGCTGGCGCAGTTTGCGTTCGACCATCTGGTCGCGATCAGAACCCGAGGCATGGGGCAGGGTTTCGAAGCGGTAATCCTCTTCGATGGCGTCGACGAGCAGGAAGGCCGGGGCGGAACTGTTTGCGGCAGCATACTGCCTGAAGGCCTCGATGCCCGACTCGTCGTTGGCAAAACGCTGAAGGTCGCCGATACGGCGCCCGCCGGCGCGGGATACGACTGCACCGGCTGCAGAAATGTAGACGAGAATCTTGGCGGCCATAGTCGGAATAATTCGCGGTCGTGAGGCGAGGCGCGCGCCTAGAATTTCATTTTACCGAGAATATCATAGACGGGGCCCAGCACCGCCCAGATCACGAAAGCGATCATGCCGCCCAGCACCAGAGTCAGCGCCGGGCCCAGCATTTTCATGCCCTTGTCTACAGCGTCCTTGACGTCGCGATTGTAGAAATAAGTCACATTGGCGAGCGCTGTGTCGAGCGCGCCGGTGCTTTCGCCGACGCGCAGCATGCGGATAACCAGGGGCGGGAACAGTCCGAGGTTGTTGAAGGCGTCGGTCAGGCCTTCGCCGGAAGCCACCTGCTGCACGGCACGGTTCAGGCCGTCGGCGACCACCCGGTTGCCAACCACTTCCTCGGTGATACGGATCGCGTCGAGCACGGTAATGCCGGATCGGTACATCAGGCCAAAGGTGTTGGTAAAGCGCGACATGATGATTTTCTGGATGATAGGGCCGATCACCGGGATGCGCAGTTTGGCGTGATCCCACAGATAAGCTGCTTTTGGTGAGCGTTTGACCGCCGTTATCAGAGTGATGGCCGCTGAGGTAGGCAGCAGCAATATCGGCAGCCAGTAGCTCTTCGTAAATTCCGAAACCGCGAGGAGTATTTTGGTTTGCATCGGCAATGCCATACCCATCGATTTGAACAGCCCGGCAATCTGCGGCACCAGGAAAATCAGCAGCGCCGCCATCACTCCGACGACAACGACCAGCGTGAACATCGGATACATCAGCAGGCGCCGCGTTTGCGACAGCAGTTCGTCCTGCCAGCGTATGGTTTCAGCCAGATTCTTGAATACCTCCGGCAGCTGCCCCGACTGCTCGCCAGCGCGGATCAGGCTGATGAATACGCGGTCGAAAACATCGGCGTGGGTGGCCATGCACTGCGACAGCACGTTGCCGCCCTCCATGTCCTCGGTCATCACCGTCAGCACTTCGCGGAATCGCGGCGAGTCGATGGAGTCGCGCATGTCGCGCAAACCGTCGAGGATCGGGATGCCGGAGCGCACCATCTGCTCCATGTCAAAGCAGAAATTGATCAGGTCCTGGCGCGTGACTGCACCGCCGGCACCGATTGATTTTGTCCGCCGATCCACCTGCTTGCAGGTGATCAGGTCGAGTCCCATGCGGCGCAGCCGCAGTTCCAGATCGACTTCATTGACCGCGTCGAGCCCGCCTCGCGCCGGCTGGCCGGTCTTGTCGATAGCCTTGTATTCGAAGGAGGCCATCAGTCAGCAGGAACGCAAGATCGTGTCTTCATTGCCGCAGGCGGCCGGTCAGATCCACTGTGCGGGCGACTTCGGCAATGCTGGTAATGCCATCAAGTGCGCGGGTGACGCCTTCTTCGGCCAGTGAGCGGAAACCTTTCGAAACAGCTTCAGCGCGCAGTTCTTTTGCCGTGGCACGGCGGGCAACCAGTTCATCGATGTCGCCGTCCATCACCAGCAGTTCCATGATCGGCGTGCGGCCGCGATAACCCTTGTTGCCGCAGCTTTTGCAGCCGACTGGTCGGTAGAGGAACGACACCGAGTCAGCGGCTGCGCCGAGCAGCAGGCGCTCTTCCTGCGAAGGCGCGTAAGCCTCCTTGCAATGGGAGCACAATATGCGCACCAAGCGCTGGGCGATGATGCCGATGATATTGCCGGCCATGATGTCAGGCTGGATGCCGATGTCGAGCAGGCGCGGAAATGCGCCGAGTGCGGAGTTGGTATGTAGCGTGGTGAATACCTGGTGGCCGGTCATCGCGGCGCGGAACGCCATCTCCGCCGTTTCCTTGTCCCGCACCTCGCCGACCAGGATGATGTCCGGGTCCTGGCGCATGATCGAGCGAATGCCGTTGGCGAAGTCCATGCGCGCCACATCGTTGACCGAAGTCTGGCGCATCAGCGTCAGCGGGTATTCGACCGGGTCTTCGAGCGTCATGATGTTGACGGTCTCGTCATTGACCTGGGCGAGCAGTGAATACAATGTGGTGGTCTTGCCGCTGCCGGTCGGCCCGGTCACCACCAGAATGCCTTCGGGGCGCGCCAGCATGACGTCGAGCTTGTTCATGGTCTCTTTCGACAGGTTCATGCGGTCGAGATTGACGATGGACTTTTCGCGGTCGAGCACGCGCAGCACGATATTTTCGCCGTAGATCGTAGGCTGGGTCGAAACACGGAAATCCACAGGCCGGCCGTTCAGCGTCAGCGACATCCGGCCGTCCTGCGGTGCGCGCGTCTCGGCGATGTTCATTTCGCTGACGACTTTGAGGCGCACCGTGATACCGGGCATGTAGGTCTTGTGCAGGCTGCGCACGGTTTCCAGCACGCCGTCGATACGGTAGCGGATGCGCAGGAATGCGTATTCAGGTTCGAAATGGATGTCGGACGCGCCGCGTTTGACGGCGTCGACCAGGATCGCATTGACCAGCCGCACCATCGGCTGCGTGTACTCGTCACCGCCGGCCTGCAGGCTGTCGTAATCAATCTCGCCGGTTTCGATCTCGGTCAGGATGCCGTCGACCGAGAGTTCGTGGCCGTAGAACTGGTCGATGTAGTCGCCGAGCTGGGCTTCCGCAGCGAGCTGGGTTTTCAGTTCCACCTGTGGACCGAGCATCGCACGCAACTGGTCCAGCGCCACGACGTTGAAAATCTCGGTGGTGGCGATGGTCAGTACATGGTCGGTCGGATCATAGGCGATCGGCAGCAGATGGTTGCGGCGCGCGAATTCTTCGGGTACCAGGCTCAGTGCTTCAGGGTCGGCCAAGACCTGCGCAAGATCAATCGATTCCTGGCCGACGGTCCGCGCCATGATGTCGCGGATAGCCGTTTCGGTGACGAATCCGAGACGTACCAGCAGCCGGCCGATGGGGACGTTGCTGTTGCGCTGTTCGGCAAGGACGATGGCCAACTGATCCTTGGTGATCAGCCCCTGCTGGACCAGCAGCTCGCCGAGCCGCAGTTTCTTTCGTTGTTCGGACATCGCTCTTGCCCTGCCGGCTATTCCGGCAGCGCGGCGAGTTGGCGGATGCGGTCTTGCGCCTGGTTCAGATTGAAGCCGGACCGGCCGCGCGCCTGTGCCAGATCGACCGCACGCCGGTAGTAACCGGCCGCCAGCTTGGTCTGGCCGACATGTTCCAGACCGACGGCCAGGTTGTAGGCATAGTCAGGATTGCCCGGCTCCAAGTAGTGGGCCTGGAAGTAAGATTGTTGCGCTTCAGCCCAGCGCGACTGATCGCCATACAGGTTGCCCAGCGTAAAGTGCAGCGAGGCTAGCGGTTCGCGCGCGATCAATTGTTTGAGTTTAGCTTCGGCCGCCGCCGGATCCGCCCGACCCATCAATGCGACGATGCCGGCCTGGGCATAGGTATTGCGCGGCTCCAGATCCAGCACGCGGAAATACAGCCGGCTGGCTTCGTCGGCGCCATTCTGCTGCATGGCGACCGCGGCCGCGCCGAGCAGGGCCTGGATGTTTTTCGGGTCACTGCGCGCGACATCACCGTAGAGTTGTCGTGCGGCATCCAGCTTGCCCGACTGCAGCGCGGCATAAGCATCGGTTAATCGCGGGTCCAGTTGCGGTTCAGTCGTGCCGGCGCTGATTTTGATGCCGTCACGCGGCGCTTCGGCACGGGGCGGCGCTGCGACAGGCACGGCAGTCGGCACTGCGGGAGCTGCTGCCGCAGTCGCCGCTGGCGTTGCGCTTGCAGCGGTTCCTGCGGATTCTCCCGGTGCGACCAGTGTATTGGTGGCAATCGGCTGTGGCGGCGTGGGCGTTTGAGCCATCGCCGGTTTCGGCGCCGGCGGCGCCTGGCGGATGAACAGTCCTGGATTGGTGATCTGCAGATAAACGTAAATGCCAAAACCGATGACGGCGAGGCCCGCCAGGATGCTCACGGCAACGATCGGCTTGAAGCGTTTTCCGGAGGGCGCGGGCAGCGGCATGTTGGCGGTGGCTTGCAAAACGGCCGCGGCCCGCGCCTGCTCGCCGGTCTTCAGGCCGGGAGAAGGCTTGTTTGGCGTTGCGGCCTGCTGAGGTGTGCGCTCTTGCACCGGGGGCGCATCGGCCGTCAACGGTTCCAGCGCCAGTTCCATCTTGGATGATGCGGCAGGAACGGGGGCGCGAGGAATTGGCGCGGAGCCAGGCGGTGCTTTCACTGCCGGCGCGGTCAATTCCGGCGATGCAGCTTGTTGTGCTGATTCGTTCCGGTCCTTGGCGGCCTTTTCCAAGGCCTTCATCAACAGGCTCATGGGGCGGCGGGCTTGGGCGCGGCGACGGACTCAGCAGAGGGCAGAAAGCGCTGGAAGTACTTCAGTTCATCGCTTTCCAGAGTGGGATTGGATACCACGGTCGGACGCAGGAAAATAACCAGCTCACTTTTTCGCGCGCCCTGATTGCGGAAGCGGAACAGGTCGCCGAAGGCGCCCAAACTGTCGGCGCCGGGGATTTGTTCGCGTGCCAAAGTGACGTTGTCCTGCATCAGTCCGCCAAGGATCACGGTTTGCCCGCTGACGACCTGCAGCACGGACTCCATTTCGCGAACCTGGATCTGCGGCACCGGATTGGCAATACAGTTCAGCCGAGCTGCGTCGCACAGGCTCGGGTTGGGGTCATTGACGAAAGGCTGGCTGGTGTTGAGCCGGGTGATGGTCGGGCGTACGTTGAGCAGAACGCGGCCATCCTCGTTGATCTGCGGCGTGACACCCATGACAACGCCGACGGAAACGCTTTTTGCCGTGGTGTTGAAGGTGGTCTGCGAAGGGCCGGTTGACGTCGTGGTGGTATCCGCCTTGATTTCAAAGTAGACGAGGTTGTCGACGACCTTGAGCAGTGCGGTCTGGTTGTTCATTGCCATCAGTTTCGGACTGGACAGCACGCGCGAGCTGCCGAACTCCTCCAGCAGTTTTACGGTGCCGCTGATATTGCCGACATTGGTCGTCGGGTTGGTATAGGCAATCGTCATCGCATTGCCGGGGCTGGCGCCCGCGCCGGTAGCGGCGCCGGTGAAACCGCCGAGCAGGGCCTGGGTGATCGACAACCCGCCGCTGATCGGCAGCCGGCTCCAGTCGATGCCGGACTGGAAGCCATCGGCGAGGATGACTTCTACTATCGTTGCTTCAATCAGTACCTGCCGTTGAATTGCCGAGGTGACGCTGTCCAGATGTTTCTGGATCAGTTGGTGCTGCAGGTCGGTGGCGTTGATGGTGATCGTCCCGGACACGGCATTCACCACAACGTCGTCCGGCACCAGGGTCGCCTGCTGCAGGTTGGCGCCGGGGCTGCTGATCGTCGCGGAAGCGAGATTCGGTGCGCCCTGTCCGGCTTTGCTCGCCGCCTCGATTTGGCGCACGCGCAGATCCTGGTCCTGTTTGATCAACTCCCGGCGTTCAGCGCGGGCGTCAGCAGTCAAGGCCTGCAACCGCGTCGAATTCAGGATGCCGCGGATGTTGTCGCGCAACTGCTCCCAGAAATTGTTGTTGGATGTCGAGCGTACCGAGGTGCTGGAGCCCGAGGCGCTGCTGCCGCCGGAACCGCCGCCGCTTGAGCCCGACCCGGTGGAAATCTCGCCTGACACGCCGATATTCGAGGTCATGTCGCGGGTGATGTTGACGTAGTTGACGCGATAGGTCTTCACATAGGCCGCGTCAGGGGACACGATGATCGTGTTGCCTTCGGTCCGGTAGCGCAGGTTCACCTGTTTGGTCAGCCGCTCCAGGATGGCCGGTAGTGTTTCGTTAATGGCGTTCAGGCTGACCAGTCCGGTGAGACCGGGATGAATGTCGATGTTCTGTTTGGTGTCGCGGGCCAGCGCCAGCAGTAGTTCCTTGACCGGCACCTCATGCACAACAACGCTGTAGGTCTGCGGTTTGATCTGCGCCGTAGGCGGCGGCACCAGCGTTGGCACGCGTGCGGGCTGGGGAATCGGGGCGGCAGGCGGCTTGGCTGCGACTGGCGGGGCGACGATGTGGCCTTGCGAAGGCTGAACCTGGGGCTTGTACTGGACGCATGCGGAAAGCAGCACGGCAACGCAGGTCATCGCAGCCGGAAGGGCAGTGCTGGTCAGACGGGTGCCGGTTGGTGTGGCGGACGGTCGGCGTGCGGGCTGCCGTTCGGACATTTTTTGCATACTCCCCTGGCTACACGGGTGATTTTACGTGTCGTGACGAGAATGTGCGGCCGTCATGACGGATTATTACTGGCGACCTCGGTCCTGATGCCTTGGACCGTACGCAACAACGGCTTGTAAGTCTTCAGTCGCGCCGGTAACTGTGCCATCGCCTCACGGGCCGCATTCTGGCTGTCAAACGTGCCCCAAGTCATGGTCAGCGCCGGCTCACCTTTTGCAAGGGTACGATACACAAAAACATCATTCATTTCAATGATATTCGCGATAAATCTGAGGTGTTGGTTCAGCTGTTGTTCGTCGCGCGCGCCGAGCAATTGAATGGTGTAGGTCTGGGGCGGGGACGAGGCCAGCCAGGCGGTGGTTGCGGCGAGTCGTTGCTGCAGCAGTTTGGCGGAAACCGGCATGCCTGATGCAGCCGGCAGTTTTGCGTTTTCGGGCGCCGGCGCAGCATGGGTCTGCGGGGGGGCTGCCGGGGTTACTGTGGTGGTTTGAGCAGGTTCAGGCACTGAAATCGAAGCAGCGGCAATCGGAGGTTTTTCGTAACTATTTGTTTTATTTGATAAATTTTCAGGTGATGGGGCAATGCTTGTTGCCGCGGGGGTGGCTGGGGCCGTTCCGGTCGCGGCGTTATGTCGTGCGCCGCCCAGCAGGGCGAACAGCGCGGCGCCGGCGGCCATACCCAGAACCAGGATGCCGGCGCCGAAGGCCCAGCGCGACCCGGCCTTGGGTTCCGGCTGGTATTGCTGCTGCGCGAATTCGCTGTCGCGGATTGCCGCATCGACATGTTTCTGGCGCAGCGTGTGGGTGTTTTCGGCAAACGCCGCCAGCAGCGCCTTGTCGGCAATCAGGTTGATGCGGCGGGTCAGCCCGCTGGAAATCCGCGTAATTTCGCGAATGATGGCGTCGCTAAACAGATCGGGGCCGCGATAACCGGCAGCGCGCAGCCGGAACATCAGGTATTCGCGGGTCTCCGGACCGGTCAGCGGCTCCAGCCTGAAACTGTGGGTGATGCGTTCCTTCAACTGGCGGATCTGGTTCTGGCGCAGGTTTTCATCGAGTTCGGGCTGGCCGAACAGCACGATCTGCAGCAGCTTGTCGGATTTGGTTTCGAGGTTCGACAGCAGGCGAATTTCTTCGAGAGTTGCAATCGGCATGCCCTGCGATTCCTCGATGAACAGCACCACGCGTTTGCCTTCGGCATGGCGCTGCAGCAGGTAATCCTGGATGGCGTGCATGACGGCGAGACGGCTTTCGTCGCGCGTACCCTGCAACTGCAGTTCGAAGGCGATGGCGTGGAGGATTTCCTCTGGAGAAACGCTGGGATTCGCCAGGTAAACCGTTTCGACGTTTTCCGGCAGCCGCGTTTGCAACATGCTGCACAACATCGTTTTGCCGCTGCCGACTTCACCGGTGACCTTGACGATGCCTTCGCCCTGGGTGATCGCGTAGATCAGCGCTTCGAGAATCGGGCCGCGATTGCCGCCGCCGAAAAAGAAGTCGGTGTTCGGGGTGATCTTGAAGGGCGGCTGTGTCAGGCCGAAGTGTTCGTAATACATGTTATTTGTCCTCGCCCGCATCGCTGCGGGTCTGCATCCGGCTGTACAGGGTGGTGCGCTGGACACCGAGCCGTTTTGCCGCCTGCGACAGGTTGCCGTTGGTCATCGCCAGTGCGGCTTCGATGAACCCGCGCTCCCAGCGCTTGAGGACTTCATCAAGCTTGAATTCGGGGTCGGCTTCGATCTGGCGGCGCGCGGCGTCGAGCAGCACGCTTTCTTCCGAAATTTCGGCGAGTCCCGCCGGCGCCTGGACTTCGCGATCGAACTCAGACTGCAGCAACAGCGGCGTGATCTGCGTACCCGCATACTTGGTGCACAGGCGGATGACCACGTTGCGCAGTTCGCGCACGTTGCCGGGGAAGGGGTAATCGCGCCACATGCGCAGGGCGTCCTTGTCGAGCTCGACGGGCTGCGTGCCGATCTGTTCGGCGTAAAACATCCGAAAATGATCAAGCAGCAGCTGTTTGTCGTCGCTGAGGTCACGCAGCGCAGGCACGCCGATGGTGAATACCGACAGCCGGTGATAGAGGTCGGCGCGGAAGCGGTTGTGGCGGACTTCGCTGCGCAGGTCGCGGTTGGTTGCGGTGATGATGCGCGCGTTCGAGATGCGGCTTTGTGTTTCACCGACACGCTGGTATTCGCCGTTCTCCAGCACGCGCAGCAGCTTGGCCTGCAGTTCCAGCGGCAGTTCGCCGATCTCGTCGAGAAACAGCGTCGAATCGACGGCGTCCTCAAAATAACCCGCGCGCGCAGTGACGGCGCCGGTGAAGGCGCCCTTGGCGTAACCGAACAGCGTCGGCTCGACCAGCGTCGGTGAAATCGCCGCGCAGTTCAGCGCCATGAATGGCTTGCCGGCGCGCCGGCTCTGCTTGTGCAGGGCTTGTGCTACGAGCTCCTTGCCGCTGCCCGATTCGCCTTCGATCAGCACCGGGAACGGCGCATTCGCGAACTGGGTCAGCTGCTCGCGCAGTTTCTGCATCGGCGGGCTGTTGCCGATCAGGCCTGAGGCATCGCTGGTTTCCGCCGAGGTGACCTCCAGCGCCTGGCGCAACAGCGCCTTGATCTGCGCCGGGTCGGCCGGTTTGGAAACAAAATCGATGGCGCCCAGCGTGCGCGCGTGACGCGCGTTGGATTCATCGTTCTGCCCGGACAGCACAATAATCTTGATCGACGGGGCGATTGCGATCAGTTCGGCGATCAACTGGAAACCCTCATCGGGGCGATGCGGCTTCGGCGGCAGGCCGAGGTCGATCAGTGCCAGTGCCGGCGGCGTATCACGCTGTCGCAGCAGCGCCTTGGCATGGGTACGGGATTCCGCAGTGGTCACCGTGAAATCCTCGCCCAGCACGTAGCTCAGCGTGTCCAGGATGACGGGATCGTCATCGACGATCAGCAGTTCCGGTTTTCCGGGTTCTGTCACGTTTGAATCTTTTTATGTAAGTGGCTGAAACGAAAAGGCATTGTGCCAGATTGCCGCCCTGGCGTGGGATCGGCCCGCCGCTGTTGCGCGCCGATCAGTGTGCGGCGATGCATGCCAGATACGCATGCTCAAGATCGGGTGCACCCTGTTGCTGGATGAACTCTGCGGGGGTGCCGGCAAAACGCAGTTGCCCGAGGTGAATCACCGCCATGCGGCTGCACATTTCCGCGACGTCATGCAGCGCGTGGGTGGTCATCAGCACCGTGCGGCCGCGGGCATGCTGCGCCTTCAGTTCACGTTTCAGCAAAGCTCGCGCTTTCGGATCGAGGCCGCTGGTGGGTTCATCCAGGATGTAGAGCTCTTTTTCCGACAGCAGGCAGGCAGCCAGCCCGAGTTTCTGGGTCATGCCCTTGGAGTAGGCGCGCACCGGCTTGTCGAGCGCGCCGACGGCGAGTTCCAGTGCTTCGAGCATCTCGCGAACCCGCGTTTCGTCATAGTCGCGGCGATGCAGTTCGCAGGTGTAGCGCAGAAAATCGCGTCCCGACAGGAAATAAGGCGGCACGAACCGTTCCGGCAGATAGGCGATGCGGCTGCGCGCCGCAGTCTGGCGGTGCGGCGTGCCGAAGATTTCGATGCTGCCGCCGCCGACATCACAGAAATCGAGCGCGCATTTGATCAGCGTGGTTTTGCCGGCGCCGTTTTCGCCGACCAGTCCGAAAAATTCGCCGGCGGCGACTTCCAGCGACAGGTCGGTGAGCGCGACGGCGCTGGCGTAGGATTTTGTGAGCTTGCTGATGCGCAGTGCGGGAGCGGACATGCGGCGTAACTTAGCGTAAAGCACCCCGGGGGTAAACACCGTACGACTGTCCGGGCTGGCATGACTGCGCCGGGGCGGGGCCGAAACCCATCAACGCGCCATGCCGTCCGGCGCCTCCGGCAAAGACCGGCCCGGCGTTTGGTTGCACTGCCAATCTCGGCTAGAATCGCTTCCTTTGTTTCCGGCAGCAACCGCCGCACCCGTGGCCACCGAATCCCTCATTGAAATCAAGGACGTCAATTTTGCGTACGCAGAGCGTCCGATATTGACGGGCATCAACATGACGATCCCGCGCGGCAAGGTTGTCGCGCTGATGGGCATCAGTGGTTCCGGCAAGACCACGCTGCTGCGGCTGATGGGCGGCGTGATGAAACCGACGACGGGTGAGGTGTGGATCAACGGTGAATGCACCAGCAAGCTGGATACGCAGGGCATTTACCGCATGCGCCGGCGCATGGGCATGCTGTTCCAGTTCGGCGCGCTGTTCACCGACCTGTCGGTGTATGACAACGTGGCGTTCCAGATGCGCGAGCACACCGGCCTGCCGGAAAGCATGATCCGCGACCTGGTGATGATGAAGCTGCATGCCGTCGGACTGCGCGGCGCGCACAAGCTGATGCCGGCGGAACTGTCAGGCGGCATGGCGCGGCGGGTGGCGCTGGCGAGGGCGATTGCGCTGGATCCGATGATCATGATGTATGACGAACCGTTTACCGGGTTGGACCCGATTTCGCTGGGTGTCATTGCAAACCTGGTGCGCGAACTGAACGATACGCTGGGCACGACGTCGCTGGTGGTGACGCACGACGTGCAGGAGGCGCTGGATGTGGTGGATTATGTGTATTACCTGTCGGACGGAAAAATGATGGCGCATGGCACGCCGGAAGAAATGCGCGCGAACAAGGACCCGCTGGTCTACCAGTTCGTCCATGGCGAAGCGGAAGGCCCGGTGGCCTACCAGTATCCGAGCAAGGATTTTTCGGTTGACCTGAATCTGGGCGCGCGCCGCGCAGCAAGTCCTCCCGGGGGTCACCGTGCCGCATAGAACGTTGCCTTCGATTCGCAGCATCGGTGCCAATGCAATTGATGTCGTGCTGCGCCTCGGATACGCGGCGCGCTTCATCGGGCTCACGCTGGCGCATTCCGGCACCAGTTTTGCGCGGCCGCGGCTGATCATCCGCGAGTTGTATTACACCGGCGTGCTGTCGCTGATCATCATCCTGGTGTCCGGCCTGTTCGTCGGCATGGTGCTGGGGCTGCAGGGTTACCAGACGCTGACGACCTACGGTTCGGAGTCGGCGCTGGGCGTGCTGGTGGCGCTGTCGCTGGTGCGTGAACTCGGGCCAGTGGTATCGGCGCTGCTGTTCGCCAGCCGCGCCGGTTCGGCGATGACCGCGGAAATCGGTCTGATGAAAGCGACCGAACAGTTGTCGGCGATGGAAATGATGGCGGTCGATCCGATTGCGCGCGTGGTGGCGCCGCGCTTCTGGGCCGGGGTGATTTCGATGCCGCTGCTGGCGGCGATGTTCAGCGCGATGGGTGTCTTCGGCGGCTATGTCATCGGCGTGGTGCTGATCGGTGTCGACGAGGGCTCGTTCTGGTCGCAGATGCAGGGCGCCGTCGATGTCCGCGAAGACATCGTCAACGGTGTCATCAAGAGTTTCGTGTTTGGGGTGGCGGTGACCTGGATCGCGCTGTTTGAGGGGTATGACGCGCCGCCGACCGCCGAAGGCGTGTCGGGCGCGACAACGCGCACCGTGGTAACTTCCTCATTGGCAATTCTGGGTCTGGATTTCATCCTGACCTCATTCATGTTCAGGGGTATGTAATGGGACGTTCAATGCTGGATCTGTGGGTGGGCATCTTCGTCGTCGCGGGCATGGCCGCGCTGGTGATTCTTGCGTTCAAGGTCGGCAACATGTCGAGCATGGGCAGCGGCGAGACCTACGAAATTTCCGCCAATTTCGACAATATCGGCGGCCTGAAGCCGCGCGCGCCGATCAAGAGCGCCGGTGTGGTGGTCGGTCGGGTGACCTCGATTGAATTCAATAACGAGCGTTTCACCGCAAAGGTGAAAATGGCCGTTGAGAAGAACTACAAGTTTCCGAAAGACACCACGGCGTCGATCCTGACCTCGGGCCTGCTCGGCGAGCAGTACATTGGTCTTGAGGGCGGCGGTGACGACCAGTTGCTCAAGGCCGGCGACAGCATCCGCCTGACGCAGTCTGCAGTCGTGCTGGAGAAACTGATCAGCCAGTTCCTGTTCGACAAGGCCGCCGAGGGCGGCGACGCCAAAAAGTAAACCTGCAGTTTATTGTCACAGAGATATGGTCATGTATAAGTCATTGTTTTCATTTTTATTTTCTTCAATCCTGCTGCTGGGGTCGGCGACCGCCGGCGCTGCCAGTACCACCGCACCGGACGCGCTGGCGCGCGGCGTCACCGACGAGGTGATGCAAATCCTGCGCACCGACAAGGACCTGCAGTCGGGCAGCCAGAAAAAGGCGCGCGAGCTGATCGAAACCAAGATCGCGCCGCACTTCAACTTCACCAGCATGACCAAACTCGCGCTGGGCAAGAACTGGGCTGCCGCAACGCCTGATCAGCGCAAGGCGCTGACCGAGGAATTCCGCGCGTTGCTGGTGCAGACTTACACGGCGTCGCTGACGCTGTTCAAGGATCAGAAGATCGAATACCGCCCGCTGAAGGCCGCGCCTGATGAAACCGACGTGCTGGTACGCTCGCTGGTGAAATCGTCGGGCGGCGGTGAACCGGTGCAGGTTGATTACGGCATGGAAAAAACCGACGACGGCTGGAAGGTCTACAACGTCAAGATCGGCGGCATCAGCCTGGTCGAGAACTACCGCGGCACGTTCAACACCGAAATCCAGAAAAGCGGTGTTGACGGTCTGATCAAGACGCTGCGCGATAAAAATCGCTCGCTGGTGGCGCAAAACAAATAATCGACCGTGCATGATCGAATGCCATGATTGAGTGTAATGACGGGCGCTGCACGCTGAAGGGCGCCGTAAACATTGAAAGCGCATTGTCATTGCGTGACGAAGGCCTGCGCCTGTTCACGGCAGCGGACGTGACGCTGGACCTGGCCGGGGTCACTGAGGTTGATTCCACCGCGCTCAGTCTGCTGTTCGAGTGGCGCCGCGCCGCGCTAGCCGCGAACCACCGTATCCGTTACGTCAACCTGCCCGAAAATCTCACCAGCCTGGCCCGGCTCTACGGCGTCACGGAACTGGTGGCCGCCGAGTAACGGCCGGCGCTGCGCCGACCGTCCGTTGTGCATCTGGCGATGACGCCTGCCATCGAAATCATTGATGTCACCAAGCGCTATGGCGAGTTGCAGGCGCTGGCCGGCGTCAGCCTGAGCGTCGAACCCGGCGAATTTTTCGGCCTGCTCGGCCCCAACGGCGCCGGAAAAACCACGCTGATCAGCATACTCGCCGGCTTGAGCCGCGCCACCAGCGGCGTGGTACGCATCATGGGCCACGACGTCATCAGCGGTTATCGCGGCGCGCGCAGTGCGCTCGGCGTGGTGCCGCAGGAACTGGTATTCGACCCGTTTTTCACGGTGCGCGAAACACTGACTTTCCAGTCCGGTTACTTCGGTCTGCGCGATAACGGCGCGTGGATCGACGAAGTTTTGGATAACCTCGATCTCACCGCCAAGGCCAATACCAATATGCGCGCGCTGTCCGGCGGCATGAAGCGCCGCGTGCTGGTGGCGCAGGCGCTGGTGCACAAGCCGCCGGTGATCGTGCTCGACGAGCCCACCGCCGGCGTCGATGTCGAATTGCGGCAGGCGTTGTGGCGTTTCATCCGCCGGCTCAACCGCGATGGCCACACCATCGTGCTGACCACACATTACCTTGAAGAAGCCGAAGCGCTGTGCGGGCGCATCGCGATGCTGAAACAGGGGCGCGTGGTGGCGCTGGACCGCACCGAAAACCTGTTGCAGTTGCACGCCGGCTGCCAGCTGGTGTTACGGCTGGGTGCTGCGCTGCCGGCGGCACTGGGCCCCAAAGTTGTCGAGCGCCGCGACGATGGATCAGTGCGGCTGGCGCTGCCCGATCATGCCGCGGTCGAAGGTGTGCTGGCCGTGCTGCGCGAAACACATGTCGCGGTTTTGGAAATGGAAATTCTCCAGCCCGACCTCGAGGACGTGTTCGTGCAAATCATGCAGCGATCATGATGAAACGGAATCTTCAGCCATGACCGGCTTCCAGACCCTGTTCTGCAAGGAGTGGCTGCGCTTCTGGAAAGTCAGAGTACAGACCGTGCTCGCGCCGGTGCTCACCGCGCTGCTTTACCTGCTGGTGTTCGGCCATGCGCTGAGTGGTCGCGTCGAGGTGTTTCCCGGTGTCGAATACACCACCTTCCTGATCCCCGGGCTGGCGATGATGTCGGTCCTGCAGAATTCATTCGCCAACGGCTCGTCCAGCCTGATGCAGTCGAAAATGACCGGCAATATCGTCTTCGTGCTGTTGCCGCCGCTGTCGCATCGCGAATTTTTTGCAGCTTATCTGCTGGCGGCGGTGGGTCGTGGCGTGGTGGTCGGCAGCGGCGTGCTGCTGGCAACGTTGTGGTTCGTCGATCTGCCGCTGGCCCAGCCGTTATGGATCGTCTTGTTCGGTATTGTCAGCAGCGCGGTAATGGGGGCGCTGGGCATAGTCGCCGGCATCCAGTCCGACAAGATCGATCAGCTGGCCGCCTTCACCAACTTCATCATCCTGCCACTGACCTTCCTGTCGGGGGTGTTTTATTCCATCCACTCGCTGCCGCCGTTCTGGCAGACGGTGTCGCACTTCAACCCCGTTTTTTACATGATCGACGGCTTCCGTTACGGCTTTTTCGGCGTTGCGGATACCTCCCCGTGGCTCAGCCTTGCGATTGTCGGCGGCAGCTTTGTCGCCTTATCATGGCTGACCCTGACGCTGCTGCGCAGCGGCTACAAACTGAGAAACTAATTGGACAAATGAGCATGGTCACACCAGAGAGCATCAAACAATCCATCCTCGCCGGACTCGACTGCAACCATGTTGAAGTCGCCGGCGACGGCCATCACTGGGAAGCGGTAATCGTCAGCGAGGCCTTCCGTGGCAAAAACAAGGTGCAGCAGCACCAGCTGGTCTACAAGGCGCTGGGCGATCGCATGCGCGAGGAAATCCACGCGCTGTCGATGAAGACGCTGACCCCCGATCAATGGCCGGTAAAACCCTGAAAACCTTGAGCCACAGAGGACACCGAGAGCACAGAGAACATCAACTGCGAATCCGTTCATTCGCGGTTCCTGGTTCTTGTTTTTCTCTGTGTCCACTGTGCACCCCTCAAGGGGGTATCGAGAAACCCTGTGGCTAAAAAAAGATTTTGACCTTATGGACAAACTAGTTATCGAAGGTGGCATCCCGCTCAAGGGCGATGTCGCGATCTCCGGCGCCAAGAATGCCGCGCTGCCCATACTCACCGCGGTGCTGCTGACCGACGAACCGCTGCATGTCGACAACGTGCCGCACCTGCGCGATGTGTCGACGATGCTCAACCTGCTGATGCAGATGGGGGTGACGACCTCGCTCGATGAAAAAGGTGGCGTCGAGTTGCGCGCCGCGAAGATTACCGAGCCGGTGGCGCCGTACGAACTGGTGAAAACCATGCGTGCTTCGGTGCTGGTGCTGGGGCCGCTGGTGGCGCGGCTGGGTGAGGCGCGAGTGTCGCTGCCCGGCGGCTGCGCGATCGGCCTGCGACCGGTCGACCAGCATTTAAAAGGTTTACAGGCGATGGGCGCGACCATCGAAATGGCGCAGGGTTACATGATCGCCCGCGCCAAGCGCCTGAAGGGCGCGCGTATCTGCATGGACATCGTCACCGTCACCGGCACCGAGAACCTGATGATGGCGGCGACGCTGGCCGACGGCACGACGGTGATCGAGAACGCCGCGCGTGAACCGGAGATTCCGGACCTGGCGGCATGCCTGACCGCGATGGGCGCAAAAATCAGCGGCGCGGGCACGGACGTGATCACCATCGAAGGTGTCGAACGTCTGCACGGCGCGCGCCACTCGGTGATGCCGGACCGCATCGAAACCGGAACGTTTCTGGTCGCTGCTGCGGTTACCGGCGGCGATGTACGGTTGACCGGTGCGCGTCCGAAAACACTCGACGCCGTGCTCGATAAATTGCGCGAAGCCGGCGTCACTATCGAAACCGGCGACGACTGGATTCATGTCAAAGCCAATGGTGCGCTGAAGGCCGTCAATGTGCGAACCGCGCCGTATCCGGCGTTTCCCACGGATATGCAAGCGCAGTTCATGGCACTGAACTGCGTGGCGCAGGGCACCGCGCGCGTGGTCGAGACCATTTTTGAAAACCGTTTCATGCACGTGCAGGAAATGCAGCGGCTCGGCGCCGATATCGCGGTGGAAGGCAATACCGCAGTGATCAAGGGCGTGCCTGCGCTCAACGGCGCGACGGTGATGGCGACCGATCTGCGCGCGTCCGCGAGCCTGGTGATTTCCGGGTTGGTGGCGCGCGGCACGACCACGGTCGAGCGCATTTACCACCTGGACCGCGGTTATGAACGCATCGAGGAAAAACTGTCGCGACTGGGCGCGCGCATCCGCCGCGAGCGCTAGAACCCATCTCAAAATGCCTGCGCTTGGCGGGACTGTGCTGCGCGCTGCGTTTCTCCTGGCCTTACTACTTGTAAGGTTTCGTCGGATCCTCGCTTGCCCTCGCCTTGCTGTGATGAGCCGCCGGCGCCCGGCCAATTTTTAGATGAGTTTCAGGCGGGTATAACTTAACTAATTGTTTTATTTGGTATTTATGCCGACAGTTCGAGGTCTGCGGCGTAAGCGTTCTGCGGGTAGTGGAACGGCACCGGGCCGTCGGGCAGTCCGCCGATGAACTGTTTCACGAACGGGTCGGTCGAGTTCTTCACTGCTTCCGTGGTGCCCTGCGCGACGACGGCGCCGTCGGCAAGGAAGTACACGTAATCGATGGCCTTCAGCGATTCCTGCGCATCGTAGGACACCACGATCGAGGTCACGCCTAACGCATCGTTGAGGCGGCGGATCAGTTTACCCACGACGTTGCACGAAATTGGATCGAGACCGGCAAACGGTTCGTCGTACATGATCAGATCCGGGTCGAGCGCGATGGCGCGGGCGAGACCGACGCGCCGCACCATGCCGCCCGAACATTCCGACGGCATCAGCTGTGCCGCGCCGCGCAGGCCGACGGCGTTGAGTTTCATCAGCACGAGGTCGTTGATCATGTCCTCGGGCAGTTTCGTTTTCTCGCGCATCTGAAAAGCGATGTTTTCGAACACCGAGAGGTCGGTGAACAACCCGCCCTGCTGGAACTGCATGCCCATGCGCCGGCGCAGCTTGTACAGATCATCGCGGTTGAGGCTGTGGATGTCCTGGCCCAGCACATTGACGGTGCCGCGCGACGGCCGCAACTGCGCGCCAATCAGCTGCATCAGCGTGGTCTTGCCGCAACCGCTGGCACCCATGATGCCGACGACTTTGCCGCGGGGAATGTTCAGATTCACCGACTTGAAGATCTCGCGGGATCCGTAGGAGAAGGCGAGATCGCTGATTTCGACGACGTTTTCGGCGGTCATGGCTGCGGCAGGATTGGACGGCAGGGGAAATGAAGTCAGCAGTGTAACCGCTGGGCACGGTTTCGTGAACCGTCGGCACCCCGGTCTGCGCCGGGAATACGTTACAATTCATGACTTTCCGGGTGCCTGCGGGCGCCTGCGTTTTCAGCTTGTTTTAAGTCTGTTTTTAGTCTGTTTTCAGTCATCACCAGCCATGATCACCATCGCGCTCTCCAAGGGCCGCATTTTTGACGAAACCGTGCCGCTGCTGAAAGCCGCAGGCATCGTCACGCGTGAGAATCCCGAAACCTCGCGCAAGCTGATCCTCGAAACCAACCGCCGCAATGTGCGTGTGATCATCGTCCGCGCCACCGACGTGCCGACTTATGTCCAGTTCGGCGGCGCCGACCTTGGTGTGGCCGGCAAGGATGTGCTCGATGAGCACGGCGGCGCAGGGTTGTATACGCCGCTCGACCTGAAAATCGCCAAGTGCCGGATGATGGTCGCGGTGCGCAAGGATTTTGATTACATCAGCGCGGTGCGCCAGGGCGCGCGGCTGAAAGTCGCCACCAAGTATGTGCAGACCGCGCGCGAACACTTCGCCAGCAAGGGCGTGCATGTTGACCTGATCAAGCTCTACGGTTCGATGGAACTGGCGCCGCTGACCGGGCTGGCCGACGCCATCGTCGATCTGGTCAGTACCGGCGCCACGCTGAAGGCGAACGGGCTGGTTGCAGTCGAAGAGGTGGTGCAAATCAGTTCGCGGCTGGTGGTCAATCAGGCGGCGCTGAAACTGAAGCGTGAGCAGCTGCAGCCGCTGATCGACACCTTTGCCCGCGCCGTAGGCTGATCATGCGCCGGCTGTCCACCACCCAGCCTGATTTCGACCAGCGCCTGGCCGAGCTGCTGGCGTTTGAAGCCGCGCAGGATCCGCAGGTCGATGCCACGGTCGCGGCGATTCTGGCTGACGTGAAGTCGCGCGGTGATGCCGCAGTTCTCGAATACACCGCACGCTTTGACGGTGTGAAGGCCGATACGCTGGCGGCGCTGGAAATCCCCAAATCCGACCTGCAGGCGGCGCTGTCGCGCATTCCCGCAGCGCGACGCGCGGCGCTTGAAGCGGCGGCCGCCCGCGTGCGCGATTATCACGAGCGGCAGCGCGCCCAGTCCTGGGGGTATACCGACGCTGACGGCAACGAGCTCGGCCAGCAGATCACCGCGCTTGATCGTGCCGGGCTTTATGTGCCCGGCGGCAAGGCGGCGTATCCATCGTCGGTGATCATGAATGCGGTGCCGGCCAAGGTCGCGGGTGTCGCCGAAGTGATCATGGTGGTGCCGACGCCGCGTGGTGAAAAAAACGACTTGGTCATGGCTGCCGCCGCAATCTGCAATGTCGACCGTGTGTTTACCATCGGCGGCGCACAGGCGGTGGCGGCGCTGGCCTACGGTACGGCGACGATTCCGCAGGTCGACAAGATCGTCGGCCCCGGTAATGCCTATGTCGCCGCGGCGAAGCGTCGTGTGTTCGGCGTGGTTGGCATCGACATGGTGGCCGGGCCTTCGGAAATTCTGGTTGTCGGCGACGGTTCGACCGATCCCGACTGGGTGGCGATGGACCTGTTTTCGCAGGCCGAGCACGACGAACTGGCGCAGTCGATCCTGCTTGCGCCGGATGCGAAATATCTGGATGCGGTCGCGGCGAGCATGGCCCGTCTGCTGCCCGACATGCCGCGGCGCGCGGTGATCGAGGCCTCGCTCAACGGTCGCGGCGCATTGATTCAGGTGCGTGATATCGACGAGGCCTGCGCACTGGTCAACCGCATTGCCCCCGAACATCTGGAATTGTCGGTTGAAAACGCACAGGCGCTGCTGCCGAAGATCCGTCACGCCGGCGCGATTTTTCTGGGCCAATACACGTCGGAAGCACTGGGTGACTACTGCGCCGGGCCCAACCACGTGCTGCCGACCTCGCGCACCGCGCGATTTTCGTCGCCGCTGGGCGTGTACGATTTCCAGAAACGTTCCAGCGTGATCCGCGTATCGCGCGAAGGTGCCGAGAAACTGGGCAGGATCGCCGTGGAGTTGGCGACCGGCGAAGGTCTGCCAGCGCACGCGCGCTCGGCGGAACTGCGGCTGCGCGGTAAGAGCTGAGCATGAGCCGCTACTGGAGCAAGGTGGTGCAGGGGCTGACCCCGTATGTGCCGGGCGAACAGCCCAAGCTGCCCAACCTGATCAAACTCAATACCAACGAGAGTCCGTACGGGCCGAGCCGCCGCGTGCTCGATGCGTTGCGTACCGAGATTGGCGAGACGCTGCGGCTGTATCCCGATCCGGCCAGTGACAAGCTGCGGTCGGCGATTGCCAAACGTTACGAAGTGACGCCGGCGCATGTATTTGTCGGCAATGGTTCAGATGAAGTATTGGCGCACGTTTTCCTGGGGTTGATGAAGCACGACAAGCCGGTGCTGTTCCCGGACATTACCTACAGTTTTTATCCGGTGTATTGCGGGCTGTATGACATTCCTTACGAGCCGGTACCGCTGAATCGTGCGTTCGAAATCGTGGTGGATGATTACCTGCGGCCCAACGGCGGCATCATTTTCCCGAACCCCAATGCGCCGACCGGACGGCTTGTGCCGGTGACCGAGATCGACCGCCTGCTGCGCGCGAACTCGGGGTCGGTGGTGGTGATCGACGAAGCCTATGTCGATTTCGGCGGCGAGTCGGTGGTGCCGCTGGTGCAGCGTTATCCGCAACTGCTGGTGACGCACACGCTGTCGAAGTCGCGTGCGCTTGCCGGATTGCGCGTGGGTTACGCCATCGGGCATCCCGACCTGATTGAAGCGCTGAACCGGGTCAAGGACAGCTTCAATTCCTATCCGCTGGACCGTTTTGCGCAGGCCGGCGCGACCGCGGCTATCGAAGATGACGCCTATTTCAAGGCAATGTGCAGCAAGGTCATTGTCACCAAGAAAAAACTGGTGCAGGAACTGCAGGCGCTTGGATTCGAGGTGCTGCCGTCGGCGGCGAATTTCGTATTCGCGCGGGTGCCGGGTCGCGATGGGGCCGACATTGCCGCCAAGCTGCGCGATCGCAGCATCATCGTCCGCCATTTCCGCAAGCCGCCGCGTATTGCCGAATTCATGCGCATTACCGTTGGCACTGATGAGCAATGCGCCGGGCTGGTCGAAGCTTTGCGCGAAATCCTCAAATCGGCCTGAAGCGGCGGGCCGGGACGAATTCGTTTATACTCTGTAATCAACAAGTTACCTTGTTCCTTAATCAGCAGTTACCCTTTACCCGAGTTATTACAGGCAACCATGGCACGCCAGGCACAGGTCACCCGTGACACCCAGGAAACGCAGATCAGCGTCAAGCTGAATCTCGACGGCAGCGGCAGCGCGAAACTCGCGAGCGGCATCCCTTTCCTCGACCACATGCTTGATCAGATTGCCCGTCACGGGCTGGTCGACCTCGAGGTCAAGGCCAAGGGCGATCTGCACATCGATGCCCATCACACCGTTGAAGACATCGGCATCACGCTGGGCCAGGCCTTTGCCAAAGCGATCGGTGACAAGAAGGGCGTGCGCCGTTACGGCCACGCCTACGTGCCGCTGGACGAGGCGCTGTCGCGCGTGGTCATCGACCTTTCGGGCCGCCCCGGGCTGGAGATGAGCGGCAAGTTCACTCGCGCGCGCGTCGGCGATTTCGATGTCGATCTGGTACGCGAGTTTTTCCAGGGCTTCGTCAACCACGCGCTGGTCACGCTGCATCTCGACAACCTGAAGGGCGTCAATGCCCACCATCAGGTGGAGACGCTGTTCAAGGCCTTCGGACGCGCACTGCGCATGGCGGTGGAGCTAGATCCGCGCGTCAAGGGCGTGCCGTCGACCAAAGGGAAGTTATAGGCTTTCCGCGGGGGCGCTCGCGCCCCGTTTTCATCACCTGAATCGCGACGCTTCAAGATGACCATCGACATTGCAGTCATTGACTACGGCATGGGCAACCTGCGTTCCGTGTCCAAGGCCATCGAGCACGTCGCACCCGATCGCAACGTGGTGGTCACCAGCAATCCGGACGAGGTGGCTGCGGCCGGCCGCGTGGTGTTTCCCGGTCAGGGCGCGATGCCCGACTGCATGCGCGAGATGGAATCGCGCGGCCTGCGGCCGGCGTTGATTGAAGCTGCGCGCAACAAGCCGTTTCTTGGCATCTGCATTGGTCTGCAGATGCTGTTTGAACACAGCGAGGAAGGCGATACCCGCGGTCTGGGCCTGCTGCCCGGCGTGGTGCGGCGGTTTCCGCAGGCGCTGATGGTCGGTGCCAAGGGCGAAAAGCTCAAGGTGCCGCATATGGGCTGGAACGAGGTCGAACAGGCCATCAAACACCCGCTGTGGGCGGGCATACCCGATCACAGCCGCTTTTATTTTGTGCACAGTTATTATCCGGAGCCCGCGGATGGTGCGCTGGTGGCCGGCTGGAGCGCCTATCCCTTCCGTTTTGCCTGCGCGGCGGCGCGCGGCAATCTGTTTGCGGTGCAGTTTCATCCGGAAAAAAGTCACGCCGCGGGTTTGCAGTTGCTCACAAACTTTGTGGCGTGGCAACCGCTGCCGCTGTAGTATTATTGCCATCA
>CAIZLW010000201.1 GCA_903933915.1 uncultured beta proteobacterium
CGCCTGGATGGCGATGTCGAACATCTGCCGCGGAATCAGCTTGCGCATTCTTGCCGCGACGTCCCGCCCGCGGTACTGCGCGTTGGCGCGATGCACGATCAGCGACAGTGCATCAACCCGTTCGGTGTTGATCAGGATGTCCAGGCGGACAAGATCCCCGGCTCGATATTCAAGGAAATCGTAATCCAGGGAGGCGTAGCCTCGTGATACCGACTTCAGGCGGTCGAAGAAATCCATGACCACCTCGTTCAGCGGCAGTTCGTAAGTCAGCATCACCTGGCGCCCCAGGTACTGCATGTTTTTCTGTGCACCGCGTTTCTCCGTGCACAGCGTCATCACCGGACCGACATAGTCGCCGGGAACGAGGATGGATGCCGTGATCATCGGTTCGCGGATTTCCTCGATCAGCGTCGCATCTGGCAGGCGCGACGGATTTTCAATTTCCATCACCGTGCCGTCACGCAACGCCACCTGATAGACCACGGTCGGCGCCGTGGTGATCAACGACATCCCGTATTCGCGCTCCAGCCGTTCCTGCACGATATCCATGTGCAGCAGGCCGAGGAAGCCGCAACGAAAACCGAAACCCAGGGCCTGCGATGATTCCGGCTCGAAGCGCAGCGAGGAATCGTTCAGGTGCAGCTTTTCGAGCGCGTCGCGCAACGCTTCATACTCGCTGGACTCGACCGGATAAAGCCCGGCAAACACCTGCGGCTTGATTTCCTTGAAGCCTGGCAACGCTTTTGTGGCTGGCCTGTTGACCAGCGTTATGGTGTCGCCGACCTTGGCCGCCTGCAATTCCTTGATGCCGGCAATGACAAAACCCACTTCTCCCGCCGACAGACGCTCCCGAGCCTGCGACTTGGGCGTGAAAACGCCCACCTGCTCGCACAGGAAGTTGCCAGCACCCGCCATCAGCAGGATGCGGTCTTTCGGCTTCAGTTCACCGTCAACGACACGAATCAGCATGACGACGCCGACGTAATTGTCGAACCACGAATCGATGATCAGCGCCTTCAGCGGCGCTGCCGGATCGCCTTTGGGCGGCGGCATCTGGTGGACAACCGCTTCCAGGATTTCGGTGATGCCCTCGCCCGTTTTGGCGCTGACCCGCACGGCATCCTTGGCCGGAATCCCGATGATGTCTTCGATCTCTGCCGCGACACGCTCCGGTTCCACCTGCGGCAGATCCATCTTGTTCAGCACCGGCACCACTTCCACACCCAGCTCAATCGCGGTATAGCAGTTGGCTACCGTTTGCGCTTCAACGCCCTGCGAAGCATCGACCACCAGCAGCGCGCCCTCGCAGGCGGAAAGCGAACGGGACACTTCATAGGAAAAGTCGACATGCCCCGGCGTGTCGATCAGGTTCAGTTGGTAGACCTGGCCGTCCAGCGACTTGTAGCTCAGCGCAGCGGTCTGCGCCTTGATGGTAATGCCTCGCTCGCGCTCGAGATCCATCGAATCGAGAACCTGCGATTCCATTTCGCGGTCGGACAGGCCGCCGCAATGCTGAATGAACCGGTCGGCAAGCGTCGACTTGCCGTGGTCAATGTGGGCGATGATGGAAAAGTTGCGGATATGCTGCATGGGGTGCCCAGAAAAAGGGGCACCCAAGATTTCCCGGAGTGCCCCGTTCCGATCGTAAGACCGTGTATTTTAGCGGATTTTCCGCAAGTAATCAGTAACGGCGGCACTATCCAGGTGGTAATGGCAGAGTTCCCGGTCGCCATGCATCAGGACAGGCACCCATTCGCCAAAGCGCTGCTCCAGCGCCGGATCGCTGTCGACATCAATAACGACCAGATCAAAGGGCTGTCCGGCCTGTAACTGCTGCAGGCCGGACAACATGTCTTCGCAAAGATGGCACCAGGTCCGGCTGTACAGAGTCAGCGCCGGACCGGGTTCAGCCATTACCATCGAGGCGAAGCGGGATGTAGAGCGAATTGCTGCCGCGACGGACCAGCAAGGCGACGATACGGCCTTTTTCGAAACTGCCCATCAGTTGGCGGAACTGCTCGACCGACTTCACGTCCTGGTTGTTGACCGCCAGGATCACATCGCCGCGACGCAGGCCGGCGCGGGTGGCTACCCCTTGTGCATTGTCGACAAACACACCGCCTTCGACTTTGAGTTCCTTGCGTTGTGCGTCGGTCAGGTCCGCAAGACTCATGCCGAACTGCGCCACAGCCGGCGGTTGCGGTTTCCCGCTGCGCGCCTGCCTGCCGGCACGATCGTCAGGCAATTCGGCCACAACGACCTGTAGGTCGCGGGGGGTCTTGTTGCGCCAAATTTGTACTGCGACCTTGTTGCCAGGTTTGGTACTGCCGACGACACGCGGCAGATCTTCGGATGAATTCACGGCTTTGCCGTCGAAGCGCAGGATCACATCACCAGCTTCGATTCCGGCCTTGTCAGCGGGACCACCCTTTTCCACCGAATTGACCAGCGCGCCCTGCGGCTTGGTCAGGCCGAAGCCATCGGCGAGTTCCTTGGTGACTTGCTGAATCACCACACCGATGCGGCCTCGGGTCACCTTGCCCGTCGTGCGCAACTGTTGGGCGATGTCATTGGCGACATCAATCGGGATCGCGAATGAAAGCCCCATGAATCCGCCGGTACGGCTGTAGATCTGGGAGTTGATGCCGACGACTTCGCCGCGCAGGTTGAACAGTGGTCCGCCCGAGTTACCAGGATTGACTGCGACATCGGTCTGAATAAACGGCACGAAGTTTTCCTGCGGCAGCGATCGCCCCTTGGCGCTGACAATACCGGCGGTCACCGTGTTGTCGAATCCGAACGGGGAACCGATCGCCACCACCCACTCGCCTACTTTCAGCTTTGCGGGATCTCCAAAACGTACGGTCGGCAGGCTGGTGGCCTCGATCTTGATCAGTGCGACATCGGTACGTTTGTCGGTGCCGATCACCTTGGCCTTGAATTCACGCTTGTCGGTCAGTTTGACCGTGACTTCCTCGGCACCGTCAATCACGTGGGCGTTGGTGAGTATGAAACCATCGGCGGAGATGATGAACCCCGAACCCAATGATTGCGGCTGGAATTCGCGCTGCCCCGGATTGGGTGAAAAACGACGGAAGAACTCGAAAAAAGGGTCGTTTTCATCGAGTTGCGGCAACTGCTGGGAAAGCGTGTTGCGGGCCGCCTGCGTTATGCTGATATTGACGACAGCGCCGCCTTGTTTTTCGACCAGGTCGGTGAAATCGGGCAACTGCGCTGATACCTGCAGCGGAACCAGCAGGAACAGCGCCAGCATCATAGTTCTGAGCATCGTGGTTTTTCCGGGAAATGAAATGGAAATCGGGAAATAAAACGGGATTTGAATTAACGCGGCGACGCCGTGGCAGCCGTCGTGGCCTTGGGTTCCAGGGAACGCGCAAGTTGCATTACGGTTTCAGCAGGGGTTTCACCCAGCACGGTAACGGTATGGCCGGCGACCGGTCGCGTGTAAATCGACACTGCACCCTGATGGTGCAGCGCCGGTTTTCTGTCGGCTTTGAAGCCTGGTTCAATGAACACTGAAATCGCCGCAAGCCCGTCGGAGAACACGAGGTGGGACATGGTGCCGCTTTTCCCGGGTATCGAACGGCGCAATTCCATGAGTTTGGTGAAACCTGCAGGCTGATTCTGCACGACCCAGCCGGAATCGCCGCTGTCAGCGGCCGTCATCGCCGAACGGTCGACGCGCCAGTTCTGCTTGTTGCTGATGGCGGCATATTTGGAGCGCACCAGGTCGCGTTTGAAACCGCCGCCGATCTCCAGGGTCGAGAACGAAAAGGCTTCCAGCGTTTCATTCCTGTCATTGAGCGTGCGGGCACGCAAAGGCAATCCGGTTTTGACATCAGCGCAGAAACGCCGCGCATAACGCAGATTGTCCTTGGGCTGCAGCGCAACCCATTGGCATTCAACGCCGGCGACCCGGTCCGTTGCTTCCTTGACAATGCGGTAGTGTTGCGTCAAATCCTGGATCTGCTCGAGACGCACCGGGAACTGGCGGGAGCCCCTGGGGTCAATCAGCACGGTTTTTGTGCCCGGCAGATAACAGGTGACCTGATCGTTGGTCCGGATGACTTCTCGAGCCGGGCCGTCGAGGGCCTCAAGACGCTCAAGCACCCCGCCTGCCGGGTTGACGAAATGCGCAATGCGCGAAGTTTCCGATTGGCCGCCGTGATTGAATACAAACGTGCCGGAGTAATTGGTGGTACGGCTCGCCGAAGCCATTTTTTCGAGCATGGCAAGGCCGTCACGAGTACTGTCGGCGGCAAGCGCAGCAGCCGGCAGCAGTCCGCAAAACAGGATCCAGCAGACTCTCATCGGAAATTACCGGCCTGCCGGGGTTGTCGCGGAGATGGTGCGGATATAGGGGGCTACGCCCTGGAGCCCACTGCTCGGCGATACACCCTGATGCGCGAGCAGATATTCGTTCATCTGGTCGCCGCTGGGCGCACTGACGAGTTGCGGCTCGGCAGTTTGAACTGCGGGCGTGGTTGAGGTCGCCTTGGCAAGTTCGGCCGGGGAATTGACTGCGGTGCCGGTTGAAAAAGCCATCCAGCCCACCACGGCTATCGCTGAAACCGAAGCAGCAGCCGACAAGGCAAAAGTCAGGGCCTTGCCGGGCTTGGCGACCCGTCGCGGCGCCAGCACCGTGGGCTCAGTCTGCAAGGCAGCGGAAACCCGGCTTGTTACGTTGACCGCCGTGTCCTGCCCGCGCATCAGATCGCCGATCAGATGGTAGGTGTCCCAGGTTTCCTTCGCTTCCGGTGTGTCTTCCAGCCGGCGCAAGGCCTGATTGGAATCCTGGGGCGAAAGTTCGCTGTCCATTAATGCAGAAATCTGTTCCATCTCACCATCTCCTGTCCTTGCTGGTGCCCAGCAAGGGTCTCAACTTGCCCGCGACCGCTTCGCGAGCCCGGAAAATTCTCGAGCGAACCGTACCCACAGGACATTGCATGATCCCGGCAATCTCCTCGTAACTCAGCCCTTCGACTTCGCGCAGCGTAATGGCCGTCCTTAATTCCTCTGGCAGTTCCAGCAGGGTTTGGTTCACTGTTTCCGCGACTTGTTTGCTCATCAGCTGGTTTTCCGGGGTATTCAGATCCCGCAATTGCTCGCCCGCCTCGGTCGATTCCGCCTCTTCCGCATCCATTTCCGTGCTGGTCGGCGCTCGCCGCCCCATGGCCACCAGATGATTTTTGGCGGTATTGATGCCAATCCGGTACAACCAGGTATAAAACGCACTCTCGCCACGAAAGCCAGGAAGCGCGCGATAAGCCTTGATAAAAGCTTCCTGCGTCACATCCTCGACCTCGCTGGGATCGCGAATAAAGCGCGACAGCAGTCGTCCCAGCTTGCGCTGGTATTTAGTGACCAGCAAGTCGAATGCGCGCTTGTCACCACGCCGCACCCGCTCTACCAGCTGCTGATCGACTTCGCGATCGCTCATTATTATTAGGTCCCTGACGCTGCGGCTGTTCTGCTCCCCGGCAGGCAATACGCACTGACCGGGCAAGCAGTATAAAGCACCGGCAAGCAGACGAAACACGCCACCGAAGCGTTAGTTCAGTGACAGGAAACCTTTGATTAAGTTCATATAGAGGCTATTTTTCATAATATGGCATTCAGCGCGATGCTCCTGAGGACGCATTAGGTGCCCAGACGCGGCGGTCCAGCACCCGGAATAACAATTCAAACAGCAGCGCCAGCATGGCTGCGGGTATCGCCCCGGCCAGCATTAAATCCCGGTCGTTGACCGCAAGACCGGCGACGATGCGCTCCCCGTATCCGCCGGCGCCGATGAATGCGGCAATGGTGGCCGTGCCCACATTGATCACCGCTGCAGTCTTGATTCCGGCCAGTACGCCCGGCATGGCCAGGGGCATTTCAATCAGGCGCAGCCGCTGCCAGGCATCAAGACCCAGCGCACGGCCGGCATCCAGCATATCTTTACCCACCCCCGTCACCGCCGCTTCGGTGCTGCGGACAATCGGCAGCAAGGCGTAGATAAAAAGTGCCAGGATTGCAGGCAAGGCGCCAATTTGGCCGAGCGCGGCGATCAAAAACGCCAGCAAAGCCAGACTGGGCACCGTTTGCAGCAAACCGATCACGGGCAGTATCCAGCGCCCTGCCTGCGGCGCACGCTGCGCCCAGATGCCCAGCGGAATTCCGACAAATATACTCAACATTAAAGAGCTGCAAACCAGCAGCAGATGCTGCGCTGTCAATCGCGGCAGATCGGGGCCGAATACCAAAGCGCTCAATTTTTGCCGGCCTCCTTCCGAAGCCACGGTGCCGCCCTGCAGCCACTGCGTGGCGACTGCCGCAAAACTGCTGCCCTGCAGTTCTACCGCAGCGTTCATGCTGCGCATGGCCTCAACGCTCAGTCCGCCCTGCATTTTTTGCAGCGCCGCCCATGCCGCAGGATGACGCTGCGGCAAATCCCTGCGATAAACCAACAGTGCCTCATAAGCCGGAAACACTCGACGATCGTCGCTCAGCACACTGAGTCGATGCCGGTTGATCTGCGGGTCGGTGGTGTAGACATCGATGATGTCGACCTGGCCCCGCGCCTGCGCCTCATACGCCAGTCCATGCTCAAGGCTGCGAACTGACATGGCCTCCAATCCATAAGCCGCTCGCAGCGCCGGCCAGCCATCCCGTCGATTGAGAAATTCGGGTGACAACCCGGCGCGCAGATTTTGCGAAGAGCTCAAATCGCTGATGCGCGTGTAGCCCAGCCGGGTGGCGGCTTCCGAACCCATGGCAAGAGCGTAAGCATTATCGAACCCCAGCGGAATCCCTGCAGCGAGTCCGTGTGCCTCCAGCCGCCGGTTCAGTTCCTGTAGCGGCGGCACGGTCTTCAAACCCAGCAGTTCCAGCGCCACCGTTCCGGTGTAATCAGGGTAAATATCGATGGCGCCGCTTTTTAATGCCGAAAAAAGTATCGCGGAGTTGCCGAGCCCGGGGCGATGTTCGACATCAACCGTGCCCGCGCGTCGCGCGGTGCCGGTGATGATTTCACCGAGAATGTACGACTCGGTGAACCGTTTGGACCCCACCCGCAACGGCTCGGCAACGGCATCGGGGATGAGGACCAGCAGTTGCATCAGAATGATCACCGCAGTAACGGCGATCAGTGTTGGTAAGCCAGGAATGGAGTCCCGGACAGCGCATCTTGACATGACGCGAAGATGGTAGCATGCCCTCTGCGCGCGCCCCTTGAAACGCGCTGATCAACAAGAAAACCGAAACTGGATCTGCCATGACCGCACGCGACACCCGACTCGAACCGTACTGGATGCCGTTTACCGCCAATCGGGCCTTCAAACAGGCGCCGCGGATGCTGGTAGCGGCGAAGGACATGCATTACTCAACGGATGATGGCCGCCAGATTCTGGATGGAACATCGGGGCTCTGGTGCGTGAATGCGGGGCATTGTCGACCGCGCATTGTCGAAGCCATACAGAAACAGGTCGCCACGATGGATTACGCGCCGGCGTTCCAGATGGGGCACCCCGATGCGTTCCGCCTCGCGGAACGCCTTGCTGCGATGGCGCCCGGCGATCTGGACCACGTGTTCTACTGTAACTCCGGCTCGGAAGGTGTCGATACCGCGCTAAAAATCGCACTGGCCTACCACCGCGCGCGCGGCGAAGGTCACCGCAACGTATTGATTGGTCGCGAGCGCGGTTATCACGGCGCCGGATTCGGCGGCATTTCTGTCGGCGGCATACCGGCCAACCGCAAGGTCTACGGCAACATGCTGTTCCGGGTCGATCATCTGGCGCATACGCATAATCTGAAGGAAAACGCTTTCAGCAGAGGCCAGCCCGCCTGGGGCGCCCATCTCGCCGATGAACTCGAAGCGCGCATCGTGCCGCTGCACGATGCCAGCAACATTGCCGCCGTCATCGTTGAACCGCTGGCCGGTTCCACCGGCGTGCTGGTGCCGCCCAAGGGTTACCTTGAACGCCTGCGTCAGATCTGCGACAAATACGGCCTGCTGCTGATATTCGATGAGGTCATCACCGGCTTCGGCCGCACCGGTCCCTGCTTTACTGCAGATGCTGTCGGTGTGGTTCCGGACATGATGATCATTGCCAAGGGACTCACCAACGGCACGGTGCCGATGGGCGCGGTGATCGCGCGCCGCGATATTTACGAGACCGTGGTCAACAACGCACCCCCGGGCATGGTCGAGCTGTTTCACGGCTATACCTATTCGGGACACCCGCTGGCAACGGCGGCCGCATTGGCCAGCCTGGATACCTTCGAAGAAGAAGGATTGTTCCAGCGCGGGCAGGAACTCGCACCCTACTTCGAGCAGGCGGTGCAGTCGCTGCGCGAAATGCCCAATGTCATCGACGTACGCAACATGGGTCTGGTCGCGGGCATCGAACTGGAGTCGCGGCCCGGTGCGCCGACGGCGCGGGCGTTCGAAACCTTCCTCAAGTGTTACGAAAAAGGCGTGCTGATCCGCACCACCGGCGACATCATCGCGATGTCGCCACCGCTGATCATCAGCAAGGCGCAAATCGATGAACTGGTGGGCACGCTGGCCGACGCCCTGCGGGAGGTTGGGCGGAACGGTTAAAAGTTATATAAAACAATAACTTGCAATACCACCCCACATAAAAACGGGCAGTCGAGACTGCCCGTTTTTTTATTGCCGCAGGTTTTATTTCGTCAGGCAGTGGTGCAGCCAGGCCGCCGTCAGCTTTTCCTGCGTCGAGTTCTGCTTCAGCCGCTGGTCCAGCGCCGGCCAGTCGACGTGGTCGAGCTCCTGATCCTGGTTGAAGCAGGAGAACACATAACTCTTCTTGCCGGTCTTGGGATCGACATGCGGCTGCAGACACTGCGCGCAGATCTCTTTCATCATGCACTGCATCGGCGAGTTGATCGAACCGACAGCGTGGTGGCATTCCTTCAGATGCGGCTTGAGAATGTCATGCCGCGCCCTGGCCACCGCTGCCATCATCTTGTCTGAACCGATGGCGATGATGCGGTCGGCATCACTGAACGCAATCGCCTGCTCGCCGAGCGCGCCCGAGGCATAACTTTTCATCGCCTGCACGATGTTGCCGACGAAGGTGCGGTCCGCAGGACGTGACGGCTTGAAACCCGGCTGCTCATCGCAGCACCAGATCACCACATCGCTCGCCGCTTCGATATTTTCAACGTGGTAACGGTCGGCCATCGACTTGTAGCCGGCGAAATAGAGTACGCGGCTGCCCGCCTTGCGCATCGCCTGGCCGATGGAAAACAGCACGGCATTACCCAAACCGCCGCCAACGAGCATGACGGTCTCGCCGGAAGTAATTTCTGTCGGTGCACCGGTCGGCCCCATCAGGATCACCGGTTCGCCGGGCTTGAGTTCCATGCACAGATTGCTGGAGCCGCCCATTTCCAGAACGATGGTCGAGAGCAGTCCCTGCTCCCGATCCACCCAGGCGCCAGTCAACGCCAGGCCTTCCATCGCCAGCGTGCTGCCCTGGGTTTTGGCAGCGCGTGATTCGAAATTCTGCAAACGATAGAACTGGCCGGGCTGAAAACGCCGTGCCGCCAGCGGCGCCTTGAGGATCACTTCGACGATGGTCGGCGTCAGGCGTTTGACTTCGTGCACCGTGGCGCGGAGTTCGGCCTGCAGTTTACCGAGGAATCCGGCGTCATCGGCTTTTGCCGCGGGCTGAACCTGCTCCAACACCTTGCTGACCACCGGATAGCCCTGCTTCGCGCTGCCGATGGCCTTGACGACATTGCCGAAAAACGACGGATGCACGTCACCAAAGTAGCTTATATAGCGTCCATCGTCGCGCTTCGACAGCAGCACATTGATGGCATTGGGTTTGGATATGGATTTCTCGGCGGCGACTGGTTGGCCGTTTTCATCGCAGGCACGGAAGTAACGGCCGTCCAGCACAAAGTGATCGGCGTCTTCGCGGGCCAGCACGGTATTCGGCTGCGTGCCTGCGGCGATCAGTACTGCTTTCGCCGGGATCAACGTTTGTCCGACATCCCGCCATTCACCGTCCTCGCCTTTGGATTGCACCGCAACCTTGAGTCCGCTGGCGTGGCCGTATTGATCGGTTTCGATCGCCAGCGGCGTCAGGCATTCGGCGAAGGTGATGCCTTCCTCCAAAGCCTTGTGTATTTCCTCGTGGTTGAGCGTGTATGAAGGGCTGTCGACCAGGCGCTTGCGATAGGCAACGGCCGCGCCGCCCCAGGATTGCAGCAGTTGCAGGACACGCGGCTCGCGGCCTTCTTTTTCCGCAGCAACACGTTCAGCACGAATCGCCCGGGCATGCCCCATGAATTCTTCTGCAATCCCGCGCTCTTCCGGCGTCCAGGTGATGCGCGTGCCGGCTTCGCCGAGTTTGGCGACCAGCGTTTCATGGCGCTTGAGGAATTTCTCGACCTGCAGCGGGTAATAAGCCAGCGACTCGGTGGCAGTGTCGATTGCAGTCAGCCCGCCGCCGATGACCACGACCGGCAACCGCAGTTGCATATTGGCAATGGAGTCGTCCTTGGCCGCGCCAGTGAGCTGCAAGGCCATCAGGAAATCTGACGCCGTACGCACACCACGCGCCAGGCCGTTGGGCATGTCGAGCACGGTCGGGCGGCCGGCACCGATAGCCAGTGCAATGTGGTCGAAGCCCAGCGCAAACGCATCCTCGGCAGTCACCGTGCCACCGAAACGCACGCCACCGAAGAGCGCAAACTGCTCTCGGCGCTCAAGAAGCAACCTTATGATTTTTAAGAAGTTTTTATCCCAGCGTACGGTGATGCCATATTCAGCAACACCACCGAAACCGGCCATCGCCCGCGTATCCAGCGATTCATACAGATCACGAATGTCGCGCACCGGCTGGAACGACACCCGCTTGCCTGCGGCATCAACACCGGACAGTGCCGGCGGCAAGGGCTCGATTTTGAGGCCGTCGATGCCGACCACAGTATGGCCGTCGTTCATCAGGAAATGCGACAACGAAAACCCCGCAGGCCCCATGCCAGCGACCATGATGCGTTTACCCGATGGCGCCTTGGGATAGGGATTGCGCAGGTTCAGCGGATTCCAACGCGTCAGCAGGCTGTAAATCTCGAAGCCCCAGGGCAATTCGAGGACGTCCTTCAGCGTGCGCGTTTCCGCCTGCGGAATATCGACCGGTTCCTGCTTCTGGTAGATGCAGGACTTCATGCAGTCGTTGCAGATGCGGTGGCCGGTTGCTGCGGCCATCGGATTGTCGACTGCGATAATCGCCAGCGCGCCAATGGCAAGGCCCTGGGTCTTGGCTTTATGGAATTCTGAAATTTTTTCTTCGAGCGGACAGCCGGCCAGCGTGATGCCGAACGGGGATTTTTTGAACGACTGCGCGCCGCGTCCACTGGCACCTTTCTCCAGCAGACCTTTTGAACACGAGTCCTTGCCCTGCTCATGGCACCAGATGCAGTAGTTGGCCTCGTCCAGCGCACCGGTCAGATCAGTGCCGCTGTCGGTCAGCTTGAATCCGGCACGCTGACGCAGCTTCGACACATCGAAGCGGTGCTCGGTGTAACCGCCGGCGGTACTGACTTGCGACGGCACCAGGTTCTGGAAATCCAGCTTGTGC
This sequence comes from uncultured beta proteobacterium, assembly GCA_903933915.1. Lineage (GTDB taxonomy): Bacteria > Pseudomonadota > Gammaproteobacteria > Burkholderiales > SG8-41. Next base: position 11,622 of record CAIZLW010000201.1, read on the forward strand.
GGCGATTTGAACAACACGCCGTCGTGGTGACGGGCACGCCCTGCGTCGGTGTGCGCAGCCCATGCTGCATATTTCAGCGCCAGTTCCAGCGCATCGGCATTAACCGCCTCATCCTGCTGCCATTGCGCAACGTGACGAGCGAAGGCCAGTTCCGTCAGCGCCTCACCGAATCGCGCCTCGAGTTCCTTGCCCACAGCGACGCCATCAATCGCAGCCGCCGCATCCGCTTTGTATTTATGCATGGCCTTGCGCTGCACGAACAGACGCTTGGTGCTGTACAGCGGCGCCAGCTTGTGATGCTGTTCCGACAAGGCCCGCACTTCGGTTTCGATCATGAACAACTGGCCGATGAAGTCATCCAGGTAAGGCGCCAGTGCCAGCAGCAATTCCGACTCATCCTTGGCGGCCAGGGGCTCAGCACTGGTGCGTGCCGTCAGCAGCCGGCCATGCACTGCCGCATCCGCCTGTTCAAGTTCGTGCAGGAATACCTGATCCAGACCCACCAGACCGTCACGGCGGTAAAAATCGTCGAAAGAAAATCCGAATTTCAGGGGTGCGGCAGTGGTCACGATGTTCCGGCTGGTGGGCAAAGATGAAATTATATCAACTGGGGTATTGAGGACTTGGCGCAAAGGGTTATTTGCATATCGCCTCAGGCAATAACCGCACTGTGACATACAATAATGAAGAACCGCATAGGGTTATCGTTGCAATGACACAGACTCAAACCAAATTGCTGGTGTGGATCGTACTGGCGACTCTGGCCGCAATGCTGACCTATGCGACTTTCCGCGGCTATTTGAGTCCAGAACTGCTATTGGGATTCGCCAACACCTTTTCCTGCTGAATAAAAGCAGAAACAGCCGCTTTAAGCCGCGGCTCGCCCGGCAGCGCTGATCACATTGGCGATCACCATGGCCACCGTCATCGGGCCGACGCCGCCCGGGACTGGGGTGATCCAGCCCGCTTTTTCCCTGACCGCATCAAAATCAACATCCCCGCACAACTTGCCGTCGGGCAAGCGGTTGATGCCGATATCAATGATCGCCGCACCGGGCTTGACCATGTCGGCGGTGATCATCCTGGGTCTGCCGATTGCGCAGAGCAGAATATCCGCTTGCCGGGTCATCGCGGCGAGATCGGCGGTGCGGGAATGGCAGACAGTGACTGTGGCATTGCGCTCCAGCAGCATCAGTGCAGCCGGTTTGCCGACAATGCTGCTGCGCCCCAGCACCACCGCATGCCGTCCTGCAACGGGAACACCGGCGCGCTCCAGCAGAATCATGCTGCCCGACGGCGTGCATGGCGCCAAAGCCGGATGCCCGTCCAGCAACGCTCCCAGATTGCGCCAGTTAAAGCCGTCGACATCTTTTTCGACGACAATACGCTGCAGTATCTTCACGGCATTGATGTGCTGCGGCAGCGGCAGCTGCACCAGTATGCCGTGTACCCTGGGATCGCTGTTCAGCGCATCCACCTGCCTGAGCAATTCGGTTTCGCTGGTATCTGCAGGCAGGCGGGTGTCAAACGTCTGCACACCGGCCTCACGGCACGCCCGCTCCTTGCTGCGCACATAAACAGCTGAAGCAGGATCATCACCGACCAGCAGCACGGCAAGTCCCGGCGTATGGCCACGGGCCGTCAGACGGTCAGCGAGGATTTTCTGTTCGGCGAGCACCTGTTTGGCGATCGCGGTGCCATCAATGATGATTGCGCTCATTGCTTTCCGTTACTTTGCTGTGGTTGCCGGTGACGGCACTGCAGGCCTGGCTGCAGCGGGATCGCCTTCAAGCACCTGGAAAAATATTTCGTCCTTGCGAATCATGCCCAGTTCGCTGCGGGCACGCTCCTCCACCGCCTCAAGGCCCTGCTTCAAGTCACGGACCTCGGCATCCAGAGCCGCATTACGAACCTGAAGCTTGCTGTTGGATTCGCGCTGAACCTCGATCTGGCGCTCCATTTCCCAGACCCGCAGTGCACCGCCTTTGCCCAGCCAAAGCGGGTACTGGATCAGCAAAACCAGGGCGGCGAGGACGATGGCGAGCAGCCGCATGGTCACTGCGGACGGCCGGTCGACGAACTGGGCTTAGCGCAGTTGGTAAAAAGCGCCACGGCCGGGATAACTTGCCGTATCGCCCAGATCTTCCTCGATACGGAGCAGCTGGTTGTATTTCGCCAGACGATCGGAACGCGACAGCGATCCGGTCTTGATCTGCATCGAATTTGTCGCGACGGCGATGTCGGCGATCGTGGTGTCTTCGGTTTCCCCTGAACGATGCGAGATGACTGCGGTATAACGGGCACGTTTGGCCATTTCAATCGCCGCCAGCGTTTCGGTCAACGTACCGATCTGGTTGACCTTGATCAGGATCGAATTGGCGATACCCTGCTCGATGCCGCGCTTGAGATATTTCGTGTTGGTGACAAACAGGTCGTCGCCGACCAGCTGCACGCGGCCGCCCAGCTTGTCAGTCAGGATTTTCCAGCCGTCCCAGTCGTTTTCAGACATGCCGTCTTCGATGCTGATGATCGGGTATTTATCCACCCAGGCGGCGAGATAGTCGGCAAATTCCGGTGCCTTCAGCGTGAGGCCTTCGGAACGCAGGGTATATTCGCCATCTTCAAAGAATTCAGAGCTGGCGCAATCCAGCGCCAGCGCGACATCTTCCCCGGGACGGTAGCCAGCAGCCTCGATTGCCTCAAGGATGATCTGGATCGCCGCCTCATGCCTGGGCAGTCGCGGAGCAAAACCACCCTCGTCACCGACCGCCGTTGCCAGACCGCGATCAGACAGCAACTTGCGCAGCACATGGAAAATTTCGGCGCCGCAGCGCAGCGCTTCACGAAAACTCTCGGCGCCGACGGGCACAATCATGAATTCCTGCATGTCGAGACCATTGTCGGCGTGAGCACCGCCATTGATCACATTCATCATCGGCACCGGCATGACCATGGCGCCCGCGCCGCCCAGATAACGATGCAGCGGCAGACCTGACTCTTCGGCTGCTGCACGGGCGACGGCCATCGACACCGCAAGCATGGCATTGGCGCCAAGACGAGATTTGTTTTCAGTACCGTCGAGATCCAGCAGCGTCTGGTCGACAAAAGTCTGTTCTGTTGCATCCACGCCGATGATGGCTTCGCAGATCTCGGTATTGACGTGCTCAACCGCCTGCATGACGCCTTTGCCACCATAGCGTGACTTGTCGCCATCGCGCAGCTCAATGGCTTCGCGGCTGCCGGTGGAAGCGCCCGAAGGCACGGCAGCGCGCCCGATAATGCCGGACTCCAGCAACACATCGGCTTCCACTGTGGGGTTGCCGCGCGAATCGAGTATTTCCCTGCCGATTACATCAACAATAGCGCTCATTGCCGGTTCCTGAAGGAGTCTGTCAAATAAGGTCGATCAAAGCCGGTCTTCCGCAAACCCTTCGCGTTTGACCAGGGCATCCAGTGCCGCGAGTGTTTTCAGCAGCGATTTCATGTGTTTCAAGGGCCAGGCATTCGGACCGTCCGACAGCGCCTTTTCCGGTTGCGGATGGGTTTCCATGAACAGTCCGGAGATGCCGCTGGCGACGGCAGCGCGCGCCAGCACCGGCACGAACTCCCGCTGCCCGCCGCTGCTGGTGCCCTGCCCCCCGGGCAACTGCACCGAGTGTGTCGCATCGAATACCACCGGGCAGCCGGTGTTGCGCATGATCATCAGCGAACGCATGTCGGAAATCAGGTTGTTGTAGCCGAAAGAGGCGCCGCGTTCGCAGACCATGATGTTGTCCTGTCCACTGGCGGCGCGTGCCTTGTCGACCACGTTCACCATGTCACCGGGCGCGAGAAACTGCCCCTTCTTGATGTTGACGGGTTTGCCGGCTGAAGCCACAGCGGTGATGAAATCCGTCTGCCGGCACAGGAAGGCCGGCGTCTGCAGCACGTCAACCGTCGCCGCAACCTGGGCAATTTCCTCAATGGCATGCACATCGGTCAGCACCGGCACGCCGAGCGTCTTGCGCACGTCGGCCAGAATTTCGAGCCCCTTGTCCATACCCAGCCCACGGAAGGACTTGGACGAACTGCGGTTCGCCTTGTCGTAGGAGGCCTTGAAAATGAAGGGGATGCCGAGTTCGCCGCAAATCGTCTTCAACTCGCCTGCGGTATTCATTGCCAGTTCGCGTGATTCGACCACACAGGGCCCGGCGATCAGAAAAAATGGCCTTTCAAGACCAGCCTCGAATCCGCAGAGTTTCATCGGGAGCAGACTTTCATAAAGAGGCGCTTCAGCGCCCCGCTGCAGAGGCCGTCGCGACGGGACGGGCACCTGCGACCGCCGATGGCTGCGCATGCGCATGTTTCAGCGCGGCCTCGACAAATGATTTGAACAGGGGATGGCCACCGCGCGGCGTTGAGGTGAATTCAGGATGGAACTGAACGCCGACAAACCACGGATGCCCCGGTATCTCCACCATCTCGCAGAGGTCGCCGGTCAGCGACCGGCCGCTGACGTTGAGTCCGCTCTCTTGAAGACGCTGCAGGTAATGGTTATTGACCTCATAACGATGACGATGGCGCTCGACGATCTTGTCAGCGCCGTAAACGCTGCGCGCCAGCGAACCGGCCTTCAAAGCGCACTCCTGCCCGCCCAGGCGCATCGTGCCGCCCAGATCAGAGGATGCATCACGTCGTTCGACACGACCGTCCCTGTCCTGCCATTCAGTGATCAGCGCAACCACCGGGTGCGGCGTTTCCGGGTCGAACTCGGTGCTATGCGCGCCAGCGAGACCGACAATATCGCGGGCGTATTCAATGACAGCCAGTTGCATGCCCAGGCAGATACCCAGATAGGGAACGTTTTTTTCACGGGCGTAGCGGATCGCCTTGATCTTGCCTTCGACGCCCCGCTTGCCGAAACCGCCGGGAACCAGGATCGCGTCCATCGCATCCAGGCAGGCAGTGCCGTTTTTTTCGATGCTTTCAGAATCCACATAATTGATGTGGATGCGCGAGCTGGTGTGGGCGCCGGCATGAATCAGCGCCTCCGACAGTGATTTGTAGGATTCCGTCAGATCGACATATTTGCCAACCAGGGCAATCTTGATCTCGTGTTTCGGGTTTTCCAGCGCCGCCACCACGCGCTCCCAGCTCGCCAGATTGGCCGGCGGCGGATTGATGTTCAGTTTGGCGCAGACAATGTCATCCAACCGCTGCTCGTGCAGCATGCCCGGTATCTTGTAGATACTGTCGGTATCAACAGCGGAGATCACCGCCTCCACGCTGACATTGGTAAACAGCGCGATTTTCCGGCGCTCACCGTCTGGCAACGGCCGGTCGGCCCGGCACAGCAGCACGTCGGGTTGAATACCGATCTCGCGTAGTTCCTTGACCGAGTGCTGGGTCGGCTTGGTCTTGATTTCACCGGCCGAGGCGATGTACGGCACCAGCGTCAGATGGATGTAGCAGGCATTGTCGCGCCCCTCTTCGAAGCCCATCTGACGGATGGCCTCAAGGAACGGCAATGATTCAATGTCGCCCACTGTGCCGCCGACCTCAATGAGAGCGATCTCTGCCCCATCAGCGCCGCGCTTGATGAACAGCTTGATTTCGTCGGTGATGTGCGGAATGACCTGAACGGTACCGCCCAGATAATCGCCCCGGCGCTCCTTCTTGATGACGCTTTCGTAGATCTGGCCGGTGGTGAAGTTGTTGCGCTTACCCATGCGGGCGTCGATGAAGCGCTCGTAATGCCCCAGATCGAGATCGGTTTCAGCGCCGTCTTCGGTCACGAACACTTCGCCGTGCTGGAAGGGGCTCATCGTGCCCGGATCCACATTGATGTAGGGATCCAATTTGAGCATCGAGACTTTGATGCCGCGGGACTCGAGAATCGCGGCCAAGGAAGCGGCAGCGATACCTTTGCCTAGAGAGGAAACAACACCACCAGTGACAAAGATATATTTAGTCATCTCTCATAAGCCAACGTTTTCTTATTTTATCGCAATTCCCGCCTCCGGCCAAACAAGGAATCAGCCTGGTTTGCCGCCACGGGCCAGATATAGCCAGGTTTCGACCACCGTGTCGGGATTCAGTGACAGGCTCTCGATGCCTTCCTGGACCAGCCATTCCGCCAGATCGGGATGGTCTGAAGGTCCCTGTCCGCAGATGCCCACGTATTTTTTGGCTTTGCGGCAGGCCGCGATGGCCAGATGCAGCATGTGCTTGACCGCGGGATCACGCTCGTCAAAAGCATCGGCAATGATCCCTGAGTCGCGGTCGAGCGCCAGAGTCATCTGCGTCATGTCGTTCGAGCCGATCGAAAAACCGTCAAAAAGCTCCAGGAACTGGTCGGCAAGGATGGAGTTCGACGGAATCTCGCACATCATGATGATGCGCAGGCCGTTCTTGCCCCGTTCCAGGCCGTTTTCAGCCAGCAGCTCGATGACTTTCCTGCCCTCGGCGAGGGTTCGCACGAACGGCACCATGATCTCGACGTTGGTCAGTCCCATTTCATCGCGGACTTTTTTCATTGCCCGGCATTCCAGCTCGAAACAGTCCCGGAACGAAGCGGAGATATAACGCGATGCGCCGCGGAAACCGAGCATCGGGTTTTCCTCGTGCGGCTCGTAGCGCGATCCTCCCGTGAGGCTGGAGTATTCATTCGACTTGAAGTCTGACAGGCGCACGATCACCGGCTTGGGCCAGAAAGCCGCACCCAGCGTGGCAACGCCTTCGGTCAGTTTTTCAACGTAAAAACTCACAGGATCGGAATAACCGGCGCTGTGCTCCTCAACCGCCAGCTTGAGGTCGGCGCTGAGATCCGGGTACGCCAGCACGGCTTTCGGGTGCACGCCGATCATCCGCGCAATGATGAATTCCAGGCGCGCCAGCCCGACGCCTTCATTGGGCAAGCGCTGAAACTCGAATGCGAGTTCGGGATTGCCGACGTTCATGGTGATTTTAACCGGCGACTTCGGCATGCTCGACAGCGAAAGATCAATGATCTCGGTCTGCAGTTCCCCCCGATAGACAAATCCGGTGTCGCCTTCAGCACAAGATACCGTAACCGACTTGCCCTCCTTCAGCAGTTCAGTCGCATCACCGCAACCAACCACGGCGGGTATGCCCAGTTCGCGGGCAATAATCGCGGCATGACAGGTTCGTCCGCCACGATTGGTAACAATGGCGGCGGCGCGCTTCATTACCGGCTCCCAATCAGGATCGGTCATGTCGGTGACCAGCACATCGCCTTCCCTGACGCTGTCCATTTCCTTGGCGCTTTTGACCAGGCGCACCGGTCCGCAACCAATGCGCTGGCCGATGGCCCGGCCTGTCGTCAGCACTTCAGAACGCTCTTTCAGCCGATAGCGCCGCAACGTGTCCACTTTTTCACTGGCCTTCACCGTCTCCGGACGGGCCTGCAGAATATAGAGCTTGCCGTCATTGCCATCCTTGCCCCACTCGATGTCCATCGGGCGCTGGTAATGCGCTTCGATAATCATCGCGTAGCGCGCCAGCTCGTTGACTTCGGCATCGGTAATCGAGAACTTCCGGCGCTCGGCTTCGGGCACATCGATGGTCTCTACCGACTTACCGGCTTTGCGGTTCTCGGTGAAAATCATCCGCAGCGCTTTCGAACCTAAACCGCGGCGCAGGATGGCGCTTTTACCTTCCTTCAAACCGCGCTTGTAAACGTAGAATTCATCGGGATTGACCTGGCCCTGCACCACCGTTTCACCAAGACCGTAAGCCGAGGTGATGAAAACGACCTGATCAAACCCCGATTCCGTATCGAGGGTGAACATCACGCCGCTGGAGCCCCTGTCGCTACGCACCATCCGCTGCACGGCGGCCGAAAGCGCGACCTCGTCATGGGTAAATCCCTGGTGCACCCGGTAGGAAATCGCGCGATCGTTATACAGTGAAGCGAAGACGTGTTTGATGGCCTCCAGTAGATTGTCCAGGCCCTGCACGTTCAGGTAAGTCTCCTGCTGACCGGCAAACGAGGCGTCCGGCAGATCTTCTGCGGTCGCTGACGAGCGCACGGCAAAGGACACTTCCGGGCCGGCGGTTTTGGTCAGTTTTTCATAGGCAACATCAATAGCCTGGCGAAAGTCGGGGCTGAAGGGCTGCCCGACGATCCAGTCGCGGATTTCGCGGCCGGCAGCCGTCAGCGCATTGACGTCATCGGCATTCAGCGTGGAAAGTCGTTTGGAAATCCTGTCGGCGAGGCCGTTGTGCGCCAGAAACAACCGGTAGGCGTCGGAAGTCGTGGCAAAACCGCCCGGCACCCTTACCCCTGCACCGGCTAACTGGCTGATCATTTCACCCAGCGACGCGTTTTTACCGCCGACCCGCCCCACGTCAGTCATGCGCAGTGCGCCGAGGTCCACAACCAGTTCTTTCCCGCTCATTCCGGATTCCTTGATTGTAAGCAGCATCAAAAGCGGATATTTTACCGAATCCCCACACTGGTTCCGAGAATGAGCGCACAGCGAACGGCTTTTTTTGTTTCCGACCGTACCGGTATTACGGCCGAAATGCTCGGACACAGCCTGTTGACCCAGTTTGATGGCGTCCGCCTGAAGGAAATCACTGTTCCGTTCATTGATTCAGCGGAGAAAGCGAAGAATTTTGTCCGCCAAATCAACGCGGCAGCGATCACCGATGGGCTGCGGCCCATTGTGATCAGCACACTGGTCAGTACCGAGATTGCCGGCATTGTGTCCACAGCCAACGCGTTATTCCTTGATTCTTTTGAGATTTTTATTGAACCGCTGGAACGGGAACTGGGCGTCAAGGCTTCCCATGCCGTCGGTCGTTCGCACAGCACCGACGACTTTGTGAATTACCACCACCGCATTGAGGCGGTGAACTATGCCTTGTCCCACGACGACGGGGTGTCCAAACGCGAATTGACTGAAGCCGACATCATCCTGGTTGGCGTTTCTCGCTGCGGCAAGACACCAACCTGCCTTTATCTGGCCATGCAGTTCGGCATCCGTGCGGCCAATTACCCTTTGATTCCCGAGGACTTCAGCACCATGCAATTGCCGGCGCAGATCAAGACGCTGCGCGCCCGGCTTTACGGACTGACGATCCGCCCTTCACGATTGCAGCAGATCCGCAACGAACGCCGGCCCGGCAGCAAATACGCCACGCTGGCCAATTGCGAGTTTGAAATCCGTGAAGCGGAAGCGCTGATGCGCCAGGAAGGCATCCCTTACCTGGACGCCACCAGCAAATCCGTCGAAGAACTGGCAACTACCATCCTGCAGGAAGCCAAGCTGGAGCGGCGGATTTATTGACGCTGCTGGCGCACGCGCTCAAACAGGCAAATCGCCGCAGCGGCGCCGACATTCAGCGATTCCGTTTTTCCCGGCATCGGAATATGCACGGTCTGGTTTGCGCATCCGGCAAGCGCGGTAGTCAGTCCGCCCCCCTCGTTACCGAACAACAGTGCTACGTCACCTTTGAGATCTGCTTCAAACACCGGCGTGCCCCCGCTGACGCTGGTTGCATATATGCGTCCCGAATAGCCCTCTGCAAGCTGCAGCAGGTCAGCCCCTTCAATAATGCGCAATGCGAAATGGGCGCCCATGCCCGCCCGCAGCACCCGCGGCGACCAGGCATGAACCGAATGTCGCGACAGGCAGACGGTTGCAACACCTGCCGCAGCCGCAGAACGCAGGATCGAACCCACGTTGCCCGGATCCTGAATATCTTCCAGCCAGACGCTGGCGCCGGAAAGCTTTACCGGCTGCTCCAGGCGAGGAGTCGGCACAACCCCGATAATTCCGGTCGGCGTGGCAACTGACGATAACTGGCGGAAAAGCGCATCGGTGAACAGCACGGCATCCACGTCGGGCATCCCGGACAGCAGCGCTGCAACTTCAGGATTCTCCAGTCCATCTTGGCTCAACACCATTTCAGCGGGCTTGCCGATATGGTCTCGGTAGGCAGCCACCAGATGCACGCCATCCAGCAAGGACAGTCCCGATGTGCGCCGCTCACGCGCGGATTGCGCCAGTTTCAGCAAGGCGCGAAAGCGCGGATTTTCAGCTGAGGTGATGGTTTTCATATTGCACAGGTGCGAAATCCGGCATAAACATCGTTACGATCGGGTTTATAGAAATTACGCCAGGTATTGCGGATCAGCGTGGCGCGCGTGGCATGACAGCCGCCACGCAGCACCTTGTGGTCACCGAACCAGGGCTCGGAATAATCAGCGTAAGGATCACGAACGAAGCCCGGATAGGGATGAAACCAGTCCGCCGTCCATTCCCAGACATTGCCGATCATCTGCCTGAGCCCCCAGCCGCTGTCACCTGCGGCACAGGCATTCACCGGCAAACAACGGCCAGCCACGCCGAACAGATTGGCCTGAGTCGAATCTCCGGGTCGCTCGCCCCAGGGCAAATAACGCTTGTTCTCGGTCATGCCTGGCGCGGTCGCCGCAGCAAATTCCCACTCGGCTTCCGTCGGCAGTCGACGGCCCGCCCACCGACACCAGGCATCCGCCTCGTACCAGCTGACATGGATCACGGGCTCATGCTCCGGCAAAGTCTCGACACCGTCGAAAAGCCGCCGTTGCCATCCGGAATCGTTTTTTTGCCAATACAGCGGCTGTGACAACGCATGCCGGGTGCGCCAGTCCCAGCCTTCGCAGCTCCACCATTTTTGGGTGGCATAACCGCCGGCATCGACGAATTCAGCATACTGAGCATGCGTGACCGGCGCCCGCGCCATTTGAAACGGCAATACCGCAACCGGATGTGACCATTTCTCGTTATCGAAAACAAAGCGACCGTCGTCATTGGCACCCATACTGAATATGCCACCGTCGATTTCGACATCACCGGGCCACGCTTCGCCGGCAATCGGCTGCGCCGTTCCTGCGGGCGCCCGGTATCCCAGAGTCTGCCAGGTATAGGTAAACGCTTCGCAGTGCATTTCCTCGTGAAATGCACTAAGGGTCGCAAAATAATCAATGCGCCGGTCCTGTGTGATGCGTTCACGAACAGCGGCGCGCACAGCGGCCAGATACTGCTGCGTATCCGCAGGCTCCGGCAACGGCAACGACCAGCGCTGGCCATGCGCCACTTGCGAGGAGTTGTATAGCCGGTCGGCATCAGCACGAAAGCCGGGCTGGGACGTCGATCCCTGGCGCAGGCACCAGAATTCTTCGAACCAGCCCAGATGCCCCACTTCCCAGAGCGGCGGATTGACAATATCGAGCTTGGGGCCCAGCCATTGTCCGGCCTCAAGCATCGCGACCAGTTCCAGCGTGCGCGCCCTCGCCGCATCGAGCAATGCGCCGGGCGACATTTCAGATTGAGGAAGGGCTAGACCCATCAGGAACAGTTCTTCGACTTTGATATATATTCGGGCGAAGTGTAGCCGGATACCGGAATCTATGAAAATTGCATTAGTCACCCCTGCGGCCGCGACCTCACGATATGGCAACCGCAACACAGCCGTGCGATGGGCTGAACTGCTGCGGGAGCTCGGCCACCAGGTGGTTGTTCAGGAACGCTGGAACGGACGCAGCGCCGATCTGTTGCTGGCGCTGCATGCCCGTCGCAGCCACGATTCCGTGGCGCGTTTTTCCGAACGTCATCCGGAGCGGCCGGTCATTGTTGCCCTCACCGGCACCGATCTGTATAGCGACATCCGCGACGACGCCAATGCCCAGGAGTCGATGGAACTGGCAACGCGGATGATTGTGCTGCAGGACATGGGGCTGCGCGAACTGGCGCCGTCTCTACGCCGCAAGACGCGGGTGATTTACCAGTCCTGCGAGAGTATTGCCAGGCAGCCAGTCATACGCTCATGCTTCGAAATCATCATCAGCGGGCATTTACGCGCCGAGAAAGATCCGTTCTGCGCTGCCGCTGCACTTGCCCATTTGCCAGCCGCGAGCGGTATCCGTATCACGCAGATCGGTGGCGCCCGGGAGCCTGCCTTTGCCGGTGAAGCACGCGACTGGATGAAACGCGAGCCGCGTTACCTCTGGCTGGGCGAACTGCGCAGACCGCATGCCCTGGCTACACTCGCCCGCGGCCGCGCCATGCTGATCAGTTCGCGCATGGAAGGCGGCGCCAACGTGGTCAGTGAAGCCTTGATGGCGCGGGTTCCGGTCATTGCATCGCGGATTCCCGGCAACGTCGGCATGCTTGGCAAGGCCTACGCCGGCTACTATCCGGTCGGCAATGCACGCGCGCTGGCCCGGCTACTGCGTCGGCTGGAGACCGATCCGGACCTGCTCCAGACTTTGCGCCGGCAATGTGCAGTGCGGCGCAAGCTGATCAGCCGTAGTCAGGAGCGAATCAAGCTTCGCGCACTGATCACAGAATGCGTAAATAAAACAATGTAACCCATTGTTTTATTTTATATTTAAGGCGGCGCGCACTGGTGCAAAACTGCGTCGATGCTCCGGTGTCGGGCCGAGCCTGCGCAAGGCCTCCATGTGCAGTGCGGTGCCGTAACCCTTGTGCCGGTTGAAGCCATATCCAGGATAAGCGGCGTGCAGCTCCAGCAGCAGTTCATCCCGCGCGACTTTGGCCAGTATCGATGCCGCGGAGATTGCCGGCACCGAGGCGTCTCCCTGCACAATGGCAAGCGCCGGCATGGTGACCTTCGGCGTGTAAAGGCCGTCAACCAAAATGGCCGCCGGTTGAATGTCCAGCCCCTCGACGGCACGGCGCATTGCCAGCAGACTGGCCTGAAGAATGTTCAGGGTGTCGATTTCTTCGACGCTTGCACTGGCTACAGCCCAGCACACGGCACGCGCCTTGATTTCCAGCGCAAGTGCATCACGTCGTTTTGCAGTCAATTTTTTGGAATCAGCCAGCCCCTGGATCAGCGGCGGATCTTCGAGGATCACCGCGGCCGCAAATACAGGCCCGGCCAGCGGACCACGCCCCGCCTCATCCACGCCGCAAACCACGACCGTCATCGACCCGGGCCTGACAGATACGGCAATATCGCTTCAGCGGCACGCTGGGCGGCGTTCTGGCGCAGCGCCATGGCCATCTCGCCAAATCGCTGCTCGATTGCAGACCGCCGGTCACGGTCATTCAGCAGATCGATCACGGCGGCAGACAGGGCCTCCGGGGTCGCCGCATCCTGCAGCAGCTCGGGCACAACGAACTCACCCGCGAGAATATTTGGCAAGCCCACCCAAGGCTGATAACGCCGGCTGTTCATGAGCCACCAGCTCAACCGCGGCATGCGGTAGGTAATGACCATGGCGCGCTGCAACAGTGCAGCCTCAAGCGTGGCCGTGCCTGAGGCCACCAGCACAACGTCAGCGGCAGCCATTGCTTCATGGGCATGCCCGAACAGCAGCGTAATTTCCAGTTCGCCGCTTTGACGGCGATAAAGCGCAGCCTCGAACAGTTCACGGGTCTGGCGATTGACCAGGGGCACCAGCAACCGTACGCCAGGCACCGCAGCAGCAATCTTTTCCGCCGCAGCGACAAACACGTCTGACAGTTGTTCCAGTTCACTGAGTCTGCTACCCGGCAGCAGTGCGACAACCGGTGCGGATGCGGGGATCCGCAACTCGGCCCTTGCCGCGGCTTTGTCAGGCATGTTGGCCAGCATGTCGGCCAGCGGATGGCCGACATAGGTCACCGGAATACCTGCCTGCTCGTAAAGCGGCGCCTCAAATGGAAATACGGTCAGCATGCGTGAAACCGCCTTGCGGATCTTGCGTATGCGGCCGCCCCGCCAGGCCCAGATGGAAGGACTGACGTAATGCACCGTCGGAATGCCGCGCGCCTTCAGACCCGATTCAAGATCGAGGTTGAAATCCGGCGCGTCAATGCCGATGAAGACCGCAGGTTTCTCGCGTAGAAAGTAACGCTTCAGGTCGTTGCGGATACCGATGATTTCCCGGTAATGCCGGATCACTTCGACATAACCACGGACCGAGAGCTTGTCCATCGGAAAAAGGGATTCGACACCGGCCGCCATCATTTTCGGGCCGCCGATGCCGACAAAGCGGACTCCGGGATGACGCTCGCGCAATACCGCAACCAGCGCGCCGCCAAGCAAATCCCCCGAGGGCTCACCCGCAACAATACCCACCAGCGGTCCGGTCGCTGTCACCGATTCAGGCATGTTCGTTCAGCGGATAATGCCGCGGCCTGCGACGGCCAAAAATTCAGTCAGCGCCTGCAATTCCGCCAGCGCTCCGGCGTCAGCGGCTATCGCGGCACGCGCCTCTTCAAAGGACAGTCCGGATTTATAAAGCGTTTTGTAGGCGCGTTTGATTGCAGTGATGACTGCCGCTGAAAATCCGCGGCGACGCAGTCCTTCACTGTTGATGCCGTGCGGCACGGCCGTATTGCCCGAGGCCATGACATAGGGCGGCAGATCCTGCAGCAAAATTGTCCCCATCGCGGTAATGCTGTGCGTACCGATCCTGCAAAACTGATGCACTACGGTGAAACCGCCGAGGATTGCATGGTCGTCAACATGCACATGCCCGGCAATCTGGGCGTTGTTGGCGAAAATCGTGTGATTGCCCACCTGGCAGTCATGCGCCATGTGCACGTAGGCCATGATCCAGTTGTTGTTGCCGATCCTGGTAACGCCCGCATCCTGAGCCGTACCGCGGTTCAGCGTGCAAAACTCGCGTATGGTGTTGTCATCACCGATTTCAAGACGCGTAGGTTCATCCTTGTATTTTTTATCCTGCGGCGCCTCGCCGATGGAACTGAACTGAAAGAACATGTTGCGGGCGCCGATCCGGGTATGGGCGCCGACGATCACGTGGGGCCCTATGCGGGTGCCCGAGCCGATTTCCGTGCCGGGACCAACAATCGAATACGGACCGATCTCGACGTCGTCCCCGAGGCTGGCCCGGGGATCGACGATGGCCGTTGGATGGATGCGCGTAGCCACGGCCTGCTTTATGCCGGAAGGTCGCGGACGGTGCACATCAACTCTGCTTCGGCAGCCAGCGCATCTTCCACACGCGCCACTGCACTGAACTTCCAGATGCCGCGAACGTGCCGCGTCAGATTTACCGTTATCCGCAAGGCATCGCCGGCTGTTACCGGACGCTTGAAACGCGCATTGTCGATGCCGACGAAGTAATAAATCGACTTGTCATTGGCCTTGGCACCCATAGTGACAAAAGACAGTATCGCCGCAGCCTGCGCCATGGCTTCGATAATCAGAACCCCCGGCATTACCGGATGATGCGGAAAATGTCCGACAAAAAAAGGCTCATTGATGGTGACATTTTTCAGCGCCTCAATGCTTTTGCCCGGCTCATAAGACAAAACACGGTCAATCAGCAGAAACGGATACCGATGCGGCAGATAACGCAGTATCTCGTTGATATCCATACCGTTCATTGCTTTCCTTTCTTGCGCAGTTCCAGCGCTTTTTCCAGTGCGCGGACGCGCTCAGTCAGTTCACCGAGATTTCGCAGGCTTGCGGCATTACGCCGCCAGTCGCGATTGACCTCGAAGGGATATGCCCCGGTATAGGTGCCAGGCTCAGTAATCGATTTGGTCACCAGGGTATGCGCGGAAATCTCGACATGGTCTGAAATATTCAAATGCCCGGCAATGCCCGAAGCGCCGCCAATCCTGCAGTATCGTCCGACGCGGGAGCTGCCTGCAATACCGACGCAAGCGGCAATGGCGGTGTGCGCCCCGATCTGTACGTTGTGAGCAATCTGGATCTGGTTGTCCAGCTTTACGCCATCCTCGATGATCGTGTCTTCGATGGCGCCACGGTCTATGGTGGTGTTGGCACCAATTTCAACGTCATCCCCGATGCGCACGCCGCCAATCTGGGGGATCTTGAGCCAGCGGCCCTCGTCCATCGCAATGCCGAAGCCGTCCGCACCGATAACCGCTCCCGAATGAATAATTACGCGCGCACCTATGATGCATTTTTTATAAATCGAAACATTGGCGTACAGATGGCCATGCTCACCGATAGAAGAATTGGCACCGATATGGCAGCCAGCTCCAATCCGGACATGCGAACCGATCACCACGCCCTCTTCGATGACCGCGCACGGACCGATTTCCACGCCCTCTCCAATCGTCGCGGCAGCGTGGATGACTGCAGTCGGGTGGAAACCCGGAACAGCATCAGGCTCGCGGTTCAGAAGGGTCGAGACCCGGGCAAAATAGGAATACGGGTTAGTTGCGACAATATGGGGGATGCCCAACGAACCGCGCAACGCCTCCCCGACAATCACAGCGCCGGCCGTTGTGGACTTCAGATGCGGCAAATAACGCTCATTGGCCAGAAAAGTGATGGTATCGGGCAAAGCTCTTTCCAGAGTGGCAACCTGTCGAACGGTGATGCTGCCGTCCCCTATCAACTCACCGCCAAGGCGCTCAACAATACCGGCCAGAGTATAAGACACGATCTATCGCCTCTCTATCGGTTGGCCGTCACTCAACCCCCGTGCCTTCGGGAGGGATTACCGGCATGAAGCGTCATTTTCCGTCCGAGAGCGCTTTCAGAACACGATCGGTGATATCGATTCTAGGATTGCGATACACCGCTTCCTGCAGAATGACATCGTACTTCTCGGCTTCGGCAATCTGTTTGATCACACGATTGGCACGCTCGAACAGGGCGCCGAGTTCCTGATTTCGGCGCAAGTTCAAATCCTCGCGATATTCACGCTGCATTCGCTGAAAATCCAGGGTCAGGCGTCCCAGCTCCTGCTCCTTGGCGCGCCGGTCGCTCTCGCTCATGGTCAGGGCGTCTTTTTCCAACTGCCCCTGCATGGTCTTGATCTGCGCTTCACGACGCTGCATTTCCTGGGCGCGCGGCGCGAATTCTTTCTCAAGCTGCTTGCTGGCGCGATCTGCCGGGGCACTTTCCCTGGTGATGCGCTCCTGATCAACGAAGCCGATTTTTAGCTCAGCGCCGGCAGAAGCCTGAGACAGGGAGATCAAGGCAACAGCAACGATGGACAGAATAAAATTTTTCAACTTACTCTCCTATACACGACAGGAATTTCCTGAATAGCAGTCATGTCGGTTAAAAAGTGCCGCCAAATGAAAATTGGAATACCTGCGTGCGATCTCCAGGCTGCGAGTTTAACGGTGCAGCCACACTGATTTTTAACGGCCCCATGGGGGAAGTCCAGTAAAACGACATGCCGGTGGAATACCTGAACTCGCTAGTGTCAATCGAATTGGCAATCATACCCGCGTCGACGAAGGCCCCCAAACGCACCGACCGATCATTCATCAAACCGGGAAATGGAAATAAAAATTCAGCATTACCGATAAGCTTATGGCTTCCACCTTCCGGATTACCATCCACATCCTTGGGGCCAAGAGAGGAAGTCCGATAACCCCTCACAGAGCCTACCCCACCAGCAAAATAATTTTTGAAAAAAGGCAAGGGCAGATCATTGAGACCACCACCCACACCCACCTCACTATTGAGCATCAAGGTATAAGTGCGAGTTAGCGGAATATAGCGCTGATATTGATAACCGACCTTGTAGTATTCCAAAGAAGCTACACCGGGAACACCCACCTCGGCAGTTGCACGCTGAAAAACACCCTTGTTCGGATAAATCAGGCTGTCACGGCCATCCCTTGCCCAACCTACAGATGCGATAACTGCATCATTCTGGCTGCCAAAGGTATTTACATAGTTTTGATAGAAAAGAGGACTATCTGAGAAAGTCGTAATAGCAGTGTCTTCGTACGCCAAGCCATAACTGATGGTGTCACGCTCTGCTATCGGCACACCAAAACGAATACCGGCACCAAGCGTTTTGGTTATGTATCTGCCAAGACTTGCTTGGCTACCATCAACCTCCCGTTGATAAACATCGTATCCCTGACTAATACCATCTAAAGTAAAGTAAGGATCCGTATAAGACAGTGCGTATACCGTGTTGAAGTTACTCGAATTCACCTGCGCAGAAAGATGTTTTCCAGAACCAAAAATATTTTGCTGAGCAATTGACCCCGACAGCGTAACGCCAGAACCGCTACCAACGCCCGCACCCAACATAATATTGCCAGTGGGCTTCTCGACAACTGAAAAATTGACATCGACCTGATCGGCTGTGCCCGTTACAGAGGGTGTTTCTACATTGACCTCGGTAAAGTAGCCGAGACGGTCAATGCGGCTGCGCGACAGGTTGATTTTTTCAGAGGAATACCAACCGCCTTCAATTTGGCGCATTTCACGCCGGATCACCTCGTCGCGCGTACGAGTGTTCCCCCCTACGTTCATGCGACGGACATAAACCCTGCGACCCGGATCAATAAAAAATGTAAAAGCAGCTTCGTTTTTGGTCTTGTCGATATCGGGAGCAGCATTGACGTTGGCAAAGGCATAACCGTCATTTCCCAGACGGTCATTAATGTTCTTGGTCGTTTCCGCGATCCGGGTCCTGGAAAAAACCTCGCCTTTTTTGACAGTAATCAGCTTCCGGATTTCTTCTTCCGGAATCAGGAAATCACCGGCAATCTTGATATCGGAAACCGTGTATTTGGCGCCCTCGGTCAGGCTGACGCTGATAAAAATGTCTTTTTTATCGGGGGAAATCGTGACTTGCGTCGAGTCAATCGCAAATTCCAGGTAACCGCGATCTAGATAATGAGACCGCAGGGTTTCAAGATCAGCGGAAAGCTTGGGACGCGAATACTGATCCTGCTTGCTCCACCAGGTCATCAAACCAGGCGTGCGCAACACAAAGAGGTCCAGCAGCTCTTTCTCTTTATATGCCTTGGAGCCAATGATGCTGATCTGCCGGATTTTAGCTATGTCACCCTCATCGACATTGAAGTTGATAGCGACGCGATTACGCTCCAGAGGTGTAACCGTCGTGGTAATGGCGACAGCATAACGACCGCGGGTCAGGTACTGCCGTTTCAGTTCCTGCTCAGCGCGATCCATCTGCGAGCGGTCAAAGATCCGGCCATCCGCGAGACCGATCTGCCGCAGGCTCTTCAGAAGCTGGTCTTTTTCGAATTCCTTGACCCCGATGAATTCAACCTGCGCAATCGACGGACGCTCCTGTACGGCCACGACCAGCACATTGCCATCGACTTCAATGGATACATCCTTGAAGAAACCGGTGCCAAAAAGCGCCCTAATGGCCACGGCCGCCTTCTGGTCATCCATGGTTTCACCGACCTTGACCGGCAGATAGCTGAATACCGTGCCGGCTTCAATGCGCTGAATACCCTCGACGCGGATGTCCTTGACCACAAAGGGCTCGATAGCCTGTGCTGCGCCCGGCAGCAACATCAAAATGAACGGGAGAATGCGGAGTCGAAGCATATTAGCTGCCGAGTAGGCGGTGAATGTCGTTAAAAAGCGCAAAAGCCATCAGCACGAACAGCAGAGTCATGCCGATACGCTGCCCGACTTCCATGACCTTTTCCGATACCGGTTTCCCGGTGAAAATCTCAATGGAATAATACATCAAGTGCCCCCCATCCAATAATGGTATGGGCAGCAGGTTAAGCACGCCAAGGCTGATGCTGATCAGGGCCAGAAACATCAGATAGGAAATGCCCCCGCTTTGCGCAGACTGGCCGGCGTAGTCAGCGATTGTAATCGGCCCGCTCAGGTTCTTCAGCGAAATCTCGCCCATGATCATTTTGCCCATCATGCGCAAACTGAAGAGTGAAGTGTCCCAGGTCTTGATCAATGCTTTCTGCAGGCTTTCAAGGGGGCCGTAAGACACTACGGTTGAAATACGTTGCAACAGCTTTTCGTCCATTCGCGGACCTGCGCCGATGCGCCCGATGGGAACACCATTGACCGTGGCCCGATCAGGAATAACCGTGAATACCGGCATATCGATTTCGCCACGGCGCACACGGAACTGCAGCTCCTGGCCTGCACCGGCGCGCACTTTGCCAACCAGGGCATCCCAGGTGCCAATGCCCTCTCCGTTTACGTTAAGCACCAGATCCCCGCTTTGCAATCCAGCCCTGGCCGCCGCTCCGCCACCGATCACCTCGCCGATAATCGGCGGCAATTGCATCCGGAACCGGGCGAAACCGAGGGTTGCCAACAGATCCCCCTCCAGATCCTTGGGCTCCAGCGCCTCAAAACCGAGTTTGCGGACAACTTGAATCTGTTCGCCGGTTTTGACTTCGATTCTGACCGGCTCCTGTTCCAGCGCGCGCTGCAGCAGTTGCCAGCGAAAATCCTGCCATGACGGCACGGGCGAGCCTTCTACCCTGATGACCGTGTCACCCGCGACAAATCCTGCACGTGCAGCGGTACTGCCTGCAACCGGTTCACCCATCATCGGGATCATCCCCGGAACACCATAAACAAAAAGCACCCAGTAGAGCACTATCGCTGCAAGAAAATTGGCGACGGGTCCCGCAGCAACGATGGCAGATCTTTGCCAGACGTTTTTCCGGTTGAATGCCCGATGCAGTTCCGAAGGAGCAACATCGCCTTCACGCTCATCCAGCATTTTCACGTAACCGCCCAGCGGCACCAGCGCAACCCGCAATTCGGTACGGTCGGCACCAAAGGTTCGCGAGAAGATTGCGCGCCCGAAACCCACAGAAAAGCAAAGGACTTTGACGCCACACCGTCGCGCGACCCAGTAGTGGCCGAATTCATGCACAACAATCAAAACGCTCAGCGCGACAATAAATGCGGCCAAGGTCAAAAGAATGCTCATGCCCGCGCTCCGCCGGCCTGGTTTTTCGGTTGCCGAGCGCATGCAGAAAGCGTCAACGCCCTTGCTTTTCGGTCCACCGCCTCGACATCCTCAATCGTGGCGATCCTCTGCCCGGGCGTATTTTCAACAGCAGTTTCGATCAGGCGCGGGATATCGAGGAAGCCGATCCGGTGATCCAGAAACTCGGCAACAGCAATCTCATTGGCCGCATTCAGCGCAATCACGGCCGCAGCGCCTGCTTTTAGCGCGTCATAGGCCAGACGAAGGCAAGGGAAGCGCGTGGTATCAGGGCGCTCAAATTGGAGAGTGCCGATTGCGGCCAAATCCAGGAAATCGGCGCCCGAAGGTATCCGTGATGGGTGACCCAGCGCATGCGCAATCGGCGTGCGCATATCCGGGTTGCCAAGCTGCGCGAGGACTGAGCCGTCACAATACTCGACCATGGAATGAATAACGCTTTGCGGATGAATAACCACCTCGATTACCGAGGGATCCGCATCGAACAACCAATGCGCCTCGATGACTTCAAGACCTTTATTCATCATGGTTGCGGAATCCACGGAAATCTTCCTGCCCATGGTCCAGTTCGGATGGGCAACCGCTTGTTCCGGGGTCACCAGTGCCATTTGCGCCTGTGACATGGTCCGGAACGGACCGCCAGAAGCCGTGAGCAATATCCGTCTGACGCCGCTGTTTGCCAGGGAGCCGCTCCGGTTTCCGGGCAAAGCCTGAAACACCGCGTTATGTTCGCTGTCGATGGGCAAAAGTTCCGAACCGCTGGATTTGACCGCTGACATGAACAATCCGCCGGCAGTTACAAGGGATTCCTTGTTGGCAAGCAGGATTCGTTTGCCTGCGTGGGCCGCAGCCAGTGTTGGGCGCAGCCCTGCTATACCAACGATAGCCGCCATCACGGTCGTTACTTCGGGCAGTGCGGCGACCGTTTCAAGAGCCTCCGTTCCACACAACACTTCGGTTTCAGAACCGGATTCACGAAGCCGCCGCTGAAGCCGTTCGGCATCAACCGCCTCGATCACAACGGCATATCGCGGCCGAAACCTGCAGCATTGTTCGAGAAGCAGATCGATTCTGGATCGCGCAGTCAACGCAACAACAACAAACTTGTCTGCATTGCGGTCAACCACGTCCAGAGTGCTGACGCCGATGCTGCCTGTAGAGCCGAGTATCGTCAGAAATTGCATGTCATCAGCCGCGCTGAAGCAGGCAGGCCAACACCAGGGCAGCCAGTGGCAAAGTTGAGGTCAATGCGTCGATGCGATCAAGCACACCGCCATGCCCGGGCAGCAATCGTCCACTGTCCTTGACGCCCGCCTGACGTTTGATCCACGACTCAAACAAGTCTCCAATGATGCTCAACGGGAATAACACGGCAACCAGCACCGCAGCCGGGATTGCAAGGTTCGGCATGTGCTGACTGAATCCAAAATTCCAGATCAGGCCATGATACACCGCCACTGCGACTGCGGCCCCTGCCGCGCCCTCCCAGGTTTTACCGGGGCTGACCGTCGGAGCCAGTTTGCGGCGCCCCCAACGGTGACCGGCAAAATAAGCAGCGCTGTCGGCAACCCAAACAATACCCATTAACGCCAGCAGCAGCCACGGCCGCTCCTGAAGGCGAACCAGCGCCAGCCATGTCGGTACCAGCAATATCCACCCCGTGACGATCATCAAAATCGGGGTCCGTGATTTCCAGCCCATCTTCAGCCAAAGCGGCGCAATCACCAGCCAGAAAACCGCTGAAACCGCGAATATTGCCCCGTCAAGTATCGGCGATAGCGGTTCATTCCCGGTTACCAGGATTGCAAGTGCTGAAATCAGCAGCAGCAGGCAATAGATCCAGCGATTTCCAGAACTGAAACCCGACAGGTTGGCCCACTCCCAGGCGCCAGCCAGCACCAGCGGCATTAACGCGATGGCCCACCATCCACCAGGAAGATAAAAAAGACCGCCCACGAAAAAGGGCAGCAGTATTGCTACGGTGAGAATTCTGGTCAGGAGCATGGCGTAAGCCGCCGCAGCAGGGCGCTCAGGCGCTTGCCGTGCGACCGGGTGTTTCAGCGACGCCGGAAACCTGTTCGCTGGTGCGGCCGAAACGGCGCTCGCGCTTGCGATAGGAAGCGATAGCCAGATCAAGCGCCTGCGCGTCAAAATCCGGCCATAGTGTTTCGGTGAAATACAACTCGGTATAGGCCAGTTGCCAAAGCAGGAAATTGCTAATCCTCTGTTCGCCGCCGGTGCGAATGAACAGATCCGGCTCCGGAAGTTCTCCCAGAGACAGGTGCGGCAACAACTGTGCCTCAGTCCAAGGCGCATTGCTCGCACCCTCCTGCCTGCGAAGCTTGTCGACTGCCTGCAGAATGTCCCAACGGCCGCCATAGTTCGCAGCTACAGTGAGTGTCAAACCGGTGTTGGCTGCAGTCAGTTTTTGTGCAGAATCGATCAAATCCACCAGTTGCCGGTCGAATCGCGTCAAATCACCGATTACGCGAAACCGGATGCCGCTGTGGTGCAGGCGATCAACCTCCTGCTGCAATGCGCTGACAAACAACTGCATCAGCAGGGAGACTTCTTCCTGCGGACGGCGCCAGTTTTCACTGCTGAACGCAAACAGAGTCAGTGCAGACACGCCGCGCTCTGCGCAAGCGCGTACCGTGTTGCGTACGGCCTCGACCCCTTTGTGATGACCCGCTACACGAGGAAGGAAGCGCCGCTTGGCCCAGCGGCCGTTGCCATCCATGATGATCGCAACATGGCGGGGTACACCGCCAACAGCAGGAACTTCCTGGGTGGAACTGGTCATGTATCAGATCGCCAGGAGGTCGGCTTCCTTGACCTCGAGCAATTTGTCGATTTCAGCGATCGAGCGATCGGTCAGTTTTTGCACTTCATCCTGGCCGCGACGCTCATCATCTTCGGCCACCTCTTTTTTCTTCAGGAGATCCTTTAGATGGGTATTAGCGTCCCGACGGATATTGCGAACAGCGACACGGGCGTTTTCCCCTTCGTGCCGCACCACCTTAATCAGATCCTTTCGACGCTCTTCGGTCAGAGCCGGCATCGGCACACGCACGATATCGCCCTGGGTCATCGGATTAAGCCCCAAATCACCGTCGCGAATAGCTTTTTCGATGGCCTGCGCCATCTTCTTTTCATACGGGCTGACCCCGATGGTGCGGCCGTCGAGCAGTGACACGTTGGCGACCTGGGGTAGCGGCGTCGGATTGCCGTAATAATCAACCATCACATGATCAAGAAGACCGGTATGCGCGCGACCGGTGCGGACTTTGCCGAGGTCGGTCTTGAGCGCCTCTATGGTCTTCTTCATTTTCTGCTCAGCGTTTTTCTTGATGTCAGCAATCATTTTCGCCTCCAGTCAAACATGAACCATCGTGCCTTCATCTTCACCCATCACCACCCGCTTTAGTGCCTGCGGCTTGAAGATGCTGAAAACATTGATCGGAAGCTTCTGGTCACGACACAGCGTCAGTGCCGTAGCGTCCATGACCTTAAGATTCTTGTTGATCGCCTCGTCAAAAGTCAGCGTCCGGTAGCGCATGGCGTCGGGGTGCGTTTTCGGGTCATCGGTATAAACGCCATCCACCTTGGTCGCCTTCAGAACCAGGTCTACATTCATTTCCATGCCGCGCAAAGCCGCTGCGGTATCGGTCGTGAAGAAGGGGTTGCCCGTGCCGGCGGCAAAAATGACGATTTTCCCTTCTTCCAGATAACGCATGGCCTTGCCGCGGATATAGGGTTCAACCACCTGCTCGATGTTGAGCGCGGATTGCACACGACTCAGCAATCCGATCTGACGCATCGCATCCTGGATCGCCAGCGCATTCATGACCGTGGCCAGCATGCCCATGTAATCGGCAGTCGCGCGATCCATGTGCGCGGCACCGGGTGCAACGCCACGAAAAATGTTGCCGCCCCCGATGACAACAGCAATTTCAACCCCGAGTCTTGCGACCTCAGCCACTTCCGCAACGATGCGGTTGATCGTTTCCGGGTTAATGCCGTAGCTGTCGTCGCCCATCAACGCTTCCCCGCTCAGTTTGAGCAGAATGCGCTTGTAGGCAGGGGCTTGGGGCATATTCTAACCCTTTGTTTTTAAACGATTAAACATTCTGCTTGGCTTGACTAACCTGCGCCATCACCTCGGCCGCAAAATCATCCTTCTTCTTCTCGATCCCTTCGCCGACCACAAACAGGTCAAAGCGGGCAACGCTGGCATTGGCTGATTTGAGCAATTGCTCAATCGTCTGCTTGTCATTCTTGACGAACAACTGGCCGAGCAGCGTCACTTCCTTCAAGAATTTCTGTACCGAGCCTTCAACGCGCTTGGACATGATTTCAGGCGGAATCGATTTACCCGATTTCGCCGCATCTTCAGCCGCTTTTTCAGTCGCTACGCGACGCTCAGCTTCGATGGCTTCCGGTGCAACACCTGATGCATCAAGAGCTTTGGGTTTGCTGGCTGCGATATGCATTGCGATGTCCTTGCCGAGCGTCTCATCGCCGCCGACCAGATCAATCAGCACGCCGATTTTTGCGCCGCCGTGAATATAAGAGGCGTATTTGCCTTTGGCATCGGTGCATACAAAACGACGGATAGATACGTTTTCACCAATCTTGCCGACCAGCGCCTTGCGTCGCTCCTCGATCACAACACCGTCGACCGTCAGTACCGAAATTGCTGCGACGTCCGCAGGCTTCTGTTCGGCTGCGAGTTTGGCCAGTGCTGCCGCAAACGCCAGAAAATCATCGTTTTTCGCGACGAAATCGGTTTCGCAATTGAGTTCGATAATGGCGCCCTTCTTGCCGTCAGCCGCAATGTGTATGGCGACCACACCTTCCGCGGTGACACGCGAAGAAGCCTTGCTCGCCTTGTTGCCCAGCTTGACCCGCAGAATTTCTTCGGCCTTGCCCAGATCGCCGTCCGCTTCGGTCAGTGCCTTTTTGCATTCCATCATCGGGGCATCGGTCTTTTCGCGCAGTTCCCGCACCATGCCCGCTGTAATTTCCACCATTGCTGCAATTCCTCTTACGCCAATTTAAAAAAAAGGGGCTGAGCCAGCCCCTTGAATATGCTGTGGGGCCGGATCAGGCAGCGGCGGCTTCGCCGTCCTCAACCTCGACAAACTCGTCCGAACTACCCTTGATGATTTCCTTGATGCTGTTATTGCGGCCTTCCAGTACGGCATCCGCCATTCCGCGTGCATACAGCTTGATCGCACGGCTCGAGTCGTCATTGCCCGGAATGATGTAATCAACGCCATCGGGTGAATGATTGGTATCGACCACGCCGATGACCGGGATGCCCAGTTTCTTGGCTTCGGTGATCGCGCCCTTCTGGTAACCGACGTCGATGACGAAAATTGCATCGGGAAGACTGCTCATGTCCTTGATGCCGCCCAGACTACGCTCCAGCTTGGCGATTTCGCGTTCATACTGAAGACCTTCTTTTTTCGACAGCTTCTCGAACGAGCCGTCCTCGCGCATGACCAGCATGTCCTTGAGGCGTTGGATCGAACCCTTGACCGTCTTGTAATTAGTCAGCATGCCGCCGAGCCAGCGGTAATCGACATAAGGGGAACTGCAACGCACGGCTTCTTCGCGCACGATGTCGCGGGCCTGGCGCTTGGTGCCGACAAACAGAATGGTGCCTTTGTTGGAAGTAATCTGGCGCACGAATTTCAGTGCGTCCAAATACATGGCCATCGTCTTTTCAAGATTGACGATGTGAATTTTATTGCGATGACCGAAAATGTACGGTGCCATTTTCGGGTTCCAATAACGCGTCTGGTGGCCGAAGTGAACACCGGCCTCAAGCATTTCACGCATGGTGACTGACATGGTTCTGTATCTCCAGTTAGGGTTAATCCGCCACCTGCCCAAGACAACCCGTAATCCGGGCACCCTTAACGTCGGCAGGTGTGTGTAATAACGGCAGGCAAATTTGCGCGGCCGATCGAGCTAACTTGTTATTTTAGCACGCAAAGCCCCTATTTCTCAAGCCTCAAAACCGTATCAGATACCCCCGCTCCGGCACCGGCTTGGAACCGGGGAGTTGCGAATTTTTTGAATGGTTACAACCTGTTAGAATCGTCCCCTGATTATTTACCGCAACCCGCGCAGCCCCGTATGGCGCGCATCGAAAGCGCCGTCATGGCCGTAGAACTCAAGACCCCAAAAGACATCGAATACATGCGCGTGGCCGGCCGCCTCGCTTCAGAGGTCCTGGATTTCATCACGCCACATGTCCAGCCGGGCATCACGACCGGTGAACTGGATCGGCTATGCCATGACTACATGGTCAATCAACAGGGAACCATTCCGGCGCCGCTGAATTACACGCCGCCGGGGTACACTCCCTATCCCAAATCGATCTGCACTTCGGTCAACCACGTCGTCTGCCACGGCGTACCCGGGGAAAAACGCCTGAAGAACGGGGATATCGTGAATCTCGATATCACAGTCATCAAGGATGGCTACCACGGCGATACCAGCCGCATGTTTTTCTTGGGCCCTGCGTCAATTCAGGCGCGCCGGCTGGTTGAGCTGACTTACGACTGCATGTGGCGCGGTATCCGCGTCATCCAACCCGGCAAAACCCTGGGCGACATCGGGCATGCCATCCAGACCCATGCGGAACGCAACGGCTGCACCATCGTTCGCGAGTTTTGCGGTCATGGTATCGGCCGCAAGTTTCACGAAGACCCCCAGATCCTGCATTACGGCAGCCCGGGCATCGGCATGAAACTCGAAGAAGGCATGATTTTCACGGTCGAGCCCATGATCAATGCCGGCCGACCGGAGATCCGTCAAATGGCGGATGGCTGGACCATTGTGACCAAAGACCACAGTTTGTCGGCGCAATGGGAACACACCGTGCTGGTGACTGCTGACGGCTATGAAGTGCTGACGCTTTCCGCCGGC
This sequence comes from uncultured beta proteobacterium, assembly GCA_903933915.1. GTDB lineage: Bacteria > Pseudomonadota > Gammaproteobacteria > Burkholderiales > SG8-41. The sequence continues at coordinate 39,235 of CAIZLW010000201.1, forward strand.
AGCCCCCCACAGCCAGCTTAAGACCGGGATTCGATGCACGCCGCGTCCGAACCGCTGAACCGGAACGCCACCACCGCCGGAGTCGGCGCCCAGCGCGCAACGCTGTCGGCGGAGCGCATCACCATACGCAACAGCTTTGAATCCGGCCAATTGGGCCGCGATCTTCTGCACCGACTTGCCTTGCTGACCGACCGCCATCTGCGGCTCGCCTGGAAAGCACAACAAATGCCGCAAGGCACCTCACTGATCGCCGTTGGCGGTTATGGTCGAGGGCAGTTGTTCCCGTATTCCGATGTCGACATACTGATTCTGCTGCCTGGTGAAGCTGACGAAGACTTGAGATCCAAACTTGAGACTCTGGTCGGACACTTATGGGATATCGGGCTGGAAACCGGTCACAGCGTGCGCACGCTTGACGAGTGTTTCGAGATGGCCGCGACGGATATCACGGTGCAGACAACGTTGCTTGAATCGCGCCTGATTACCGGCAATCGCGATTTATACCGCCGCTTTACCCGCAGGCTGCAGCAGTCGATAGACCCTGCGGCTTTTCTGCGCGCCAAGATGATCGAACAGCAGGATCGTCATTCGAGGCATCAGGAAACCAATCTCGAGCCCAACCTCAAGGAAAGTGCTGGTGGCCTGCGCGATCTGAATACCATACTTTGGATTTCCCGTGCAGCCGGTCTCGGCCGTACCTGGCTGGAACTTGCGCGTCGCGGGTTTATCACCCGTGATGAGGCTGCCGCAATCAGCCGCCATGAGCGCTTGCTGGAGGTGTTGCGCATACACCTGCATTACCTTGCCAGTCGCCGCGAGGACCGCCTGCTGTTTGATCACCAGACTGCGCTGGCCAAGCAACTCGGTTTTGCCGAACGCACCGGAAAACGTGCGAGTGAGCGGTTGATGCAGCGCTATTACCAGACCGCCAAATCCGTCTCACAGTTGAACACGATACTCCTGCAGAATCTGCAACGGCGCATTACACCGCCCGGAAATCGCCAGGTCAAACCGCTGAATGAGCGGTTCGTCATTCTTGGTGAATTACTGTCCGCACCTGATGAAACCATCTTTGAGCGCGACCCCTGCGCCATACTCGAAGCGTTCGCACTGATGCAGAAGCATCGCGAAATCAAGGCTATCGGCGCATTCACGCTGCGGGCACTCTGGCGCGCGCGACGCCGCATCAACCCCGCAGCACGCCGCGATCCGCGGATGCGGGAGCAGTTCATGGAAATTCTGCGCAGCCCGACGAGTGTGATACGTGAACTGCGGCGCATGCACCAGTACGACATTCTGGGACGTTACATCCCCGCTTTCGGCCGTATTGTCGGCCAGATGCAGCATGATCTTTACCACGTCTACACCGTCGACGAGCACATCCTGAAAGTCGTGCGCAACTTGCGGCGCTTTGCAGTTCCTGAACTGGCCCACGAGTTCCCGCTTTGCAGCCGGCTGATGAGCGAGTTTGACCGGCCCGAACTGCTCTATCTCGCCGGACTGTTCCACGACATCGCCAAAGGTCGCGGCGGTGACCATTCCGAACTCGGCAAGCCGGATGCGCTCCGTTTCTGCAAAGCCCACGGACTCAGCGCCGCAGACAGCGACCTCGTTACATGGCTGGTGGAGAAGCATCTGGTGATGTCTGCAACTGCGCAAAAACAGGATCTTTCAGACCCTGAAGTCATCCAGGCATTTGCTCAAATGGTCGGTGATGAACGACACCTCGTCTCGCTGTATTTGCTGACGGTCGCCGATGTGCGCGGCACCAGCCCCAAGGTCTGGAATGCCTGGAAGGCACGGCTGCTCGAGAACCTTTTTTACAGCACGCGACGTCTGTTGAGCGGCGAGCGCAGCGAACGACAGGACGGCCAGCGCGCACGACAGGAAGAAGCCATTGCCACGCTGCTGCTGTATGCCATACCTGAAAATGCCTACAAGGAATTCTGGCAGCAGCTCGATACGGGATATTTTCTGCGTCATGACCCCCAGGAAATCGCCTGGCACACGCGCCAGCTGTATCAACGCTTCCAGTCACCCACCCCGATTGTCAGGGCACGCCTGTCACCGGTCGGTGAAGGCCTTCAGGTCATGGTTTACATCGCAGACCAGAAAGAGCTTTTTTCGAGAATCTGCGGTTTTTTTGAAAGTATCAGCTTTGATATTTTCGAGGCCAAGGTTCACACCACCCAGCATGGCTACGCGCTTGATACTTTCCAGATCCAGGATACTTCGGGGCGGCAACCTTCCGAATATCGCGACCTGATCAGTTACATCGAATACGAGCTGACCGACCGGATTGCAAACAATGCCCCGCTGCCGCCGCTGTCGAAACCACGGATCAGCCGCCAGCTGCGCCATTTCCCCATCACACCCGAAGTCATCATTCAGACCGATGAACGCGGCGCCTACCGAATGATGTCGATTGTTGCGGGCGACAGGCCGGGGCTGCTGTCGCGCATCTCCAGGACGTTGACGGCATTCGATATCAATCTGCACTCTGCCAAGATCAATACCCTGGGTTTCCGTGCCGAAGATACCTTTGTCGTCAGCGGCAGCGCACTGAACAATCCAAAAACGACGGTCCGCTTCGAAAGCGAACTACTGGATCAGTTGAGAATCTGATCGCCCGCGGGATCAGTCGTCGCCCAGGTTTTCACCTGGGAAAAGTTCTTCGGTAAATCCGAAATCGCGCAAGTCGCGAACCCGCATCGGATACAGCACGCCGTCCAGATGATCGCATTCATGCTGCACAACCCGCGCATGAAAATCATCAACCGTACGGTCGATGGCATGGCCTGAAGCATCAAGCCCCCGGTAACGCAGCCGCTTGTAGCGCGGCACCCACCCCCGCATGCCGGGTACCGACAGGCATCCCTCCCAGCCCTCCTCGAGGTCATCACCCAGTGCCTCGAGCACCGGATTGACGAGAACGGTGAACGGCACCGGCTCCGCATCCGGATATCGCGGATTCGATTGCATGCCGAATATCACGACCCGAAGGGGAACACCGATCTGTGGCGCCGCCAGACCCGCACCATTAAGCGCATGCATGGTGTCCTGCATGTCGGTCAACAGTTCACGCAGTTCTGCCGAATCAAAGCGCTCAACCGGCCGGGACACCTCCAGCAGGCGTGGATCACCCATGCGCAGCACCGACCTAACCGCCACGATCCGTCCCCATGGCCTCGAGAATCAGACGCACTTTTTTCATTGCTGCCTCAGATACCGCCAGAATGTCATCAAGGGATACCGCCTTTGCATTGTCACCCTTACCCGCTGCGGGATTAACCACCACGGCCAGCATGGCATAACAAACCCCGAGCTCCCGGGCGAGCACGGCTTCCGGCATGCCCGTCATACCGACGAGGTCGGCACCGTCGCGCTCCATCCGGCTGATTTCTGCGGCGGTCTCAAGCCGTGGCCCCTGTGTAGCGCCATAAGTGCCGCCGTTATGCAATTCAAATCCGCTCGCTTGTCCGGCCGCCAGTAACCGGCGTCGCATGTCAGCACAGAACGGCAGAGTAAAATCGATATGCTGCAAAGGCTGCTGCATGCCGTCACAGTAGGTGCTTTCACGGTCATGGGTATAGTCAATGATCTGATCCGGCACCACCAGCGCGCCGGCAACCATCTGCTTTGTGATCCCGCCGACCGTGGAAACCGCGACAACATTGCGCACGCCCTGCGCATGCAGGGCCCATAAATTTGCGCGGTAGTTGATGTGGTGCGGCGCGACCGAATGATCAACACCGTGGCGAGGCAGGAATATCAATTCACGCCCATGAAGCCTACCGAACACCAGATCTGCAGAAGGTTTGCCATAAGGCGAAGCACAAGCCCGCCTTTCGGTGATTTCAAGGCCGGGAAGCTGATCAAGGCCACTGCCGCCAATAATGCCGAGCATGTTGTTATTCAGTCCTGTTGGTCTTCCGCCAAAGCGTATATCGCAGGGAGGTTGCGCCACTGGCCGCGAACATCCATGCCGAAACCAAACACATAGCGGTTCGGCAGCGTCACGCCGACAAAATCCGCTGCCACCGGTTTTTTGCGCTGTATATCCTTGTCGGAAAAAACGGCTATCAGCACCCTCACTGCCCCGGCCTCCAGCAGCTTGTCCTTGATGGCGGCGATGGTCAGCCCCTCATCCAGAATGTCGTCAATCAGCAATACGGTACGTCCGGAGACCGAATCCGGAATGCCGCCACGCCAGGCTAATTCGCCGCCACGGGTGGCAGCGCCATAACGCGTGGCATCAACATAATCGACATCCACAGGAAAGCCAAGTTGCGGCAGCAAGTGCCCTGCAAAAATCAGGCCGCCGCGCATCACCACGAGTGCCAGAGGACGTTCGGGTGAACCGGAAAGCGCTGCGTTGACAGCTTTTGCCACCCTGCTGACTGCAGCGGCAACACCGTCGGGCGCCAGCAGCAGTTCGGCGCGTGGTGGCAGCGCGAGCATCAATAGGTGAACGTCACCACATCATCATCCATGGCCTGCTCAATGATGTAGGCCCCGCCGACAATTTCAGTGATTTCCGGAATCAGATCGTCACCCCATAGCTCCAGGGTCGGCGTGCATACCTTGAACTGGACGCCGGCCTCATGAGCATCTTTCATGAAGTCATACACGTTTTTGAGAGCGCCTTCCTTGACGTACAGTTTCTCCGCCACGCCTTTTTTTGCCAGCTCGCCGGCGCGGGCTGTCAGGATGACTTCGACCTCGTAATCCATGGCAGCTGCCACCGTGGCCTGGAAAAACGGCGCACCAAGCTCCGCACTGCTGTTCGGATCGGTGTTGACCATGATGATCATCAGTTTGTTTGCCATATTGCCGCCGGTAAACCTTGCTAAACGTCAAGAGTCCCTGACTCGGACCCGGGACATCATCATATAGCGTTCCGCTCCTGCTCAGCGAATCAGACCGTGCAGGTAGCGCTTGAACGCAGCGCCGATCTCGGGATGCCGCATGCCGAGTTCGACATTGGCTTCCAGATACCCCAGCTTGCTGCCGCAATCGTAGCGTCGGCCCTCAAACTCATAAGCCAGGACAGGCTCATGTTTCTGCAATCGGGCAATGGCATCGGTCAGCTGGATTTCCCCGCCGCTGCCGGCACCGGACTTCCGCAGCTCCCTGAAAATGCCCGGGGTAAGAATATAGCGGCCCACAACGCCCAGCAGAGATGGTGCCTTGGCTGCAGGCGGCTTCTCGACGATGCCGCTAATCACATGCGGCGACTTCGACCGTGCCGGTACGGCAACCACACCGTAGCGGGAAATCTCGGCTCGAGGCACTTTCGACACCGCCACCATGGATTGCGCATTCTCGCGATGCAGACGTTCCATCTGCGCCAAAACCGGGACCTCGGCATGGATCAAGTCATCAGCCAGCAGCACGGCAAACGGCTCATTGCCGATGGCCGGCTGTGCGCACAGCACCGCATGCCCAAGACCCAGCGGTTCGGCCTGTCGGACAAAGATGCAGCTGACTCCGCGCGGCAGGATGCTGCGCACCTCGGCCAGCAACTTCGATTTGCCGCTACGTGACAAGGCCAACTCCAGCTCCATAGCCTGGTCGAAATGGTCTTCAATTGCCCTCTTACCGCGCCCGGTCACGAAAATCAGCTCTTTCACGCCGGCAGCCACCGCTTCTTCAACGGCGTACTGGATCAGCGGCTTATCGACGATCGGCAGCATTTCCTTGGGGCTGGCTTTTGTCGCGGGCAGAAAACGTGTGCCCAGACCGGCAACCGGGAAAACCGCCTTGCGAATGGAACTTTTTTTCAGCACGAATCTGACTCCCTGTTCATTCTTTTTTGTCGAGCAAGGCCAGCAGGCTCTGCTCGTCCAGCACGGTGATACCCAGCTCCAGCGCTTTCTCCAGCTTGCTTCCCGCTTCAGAGCCGGCCACCACAAAATCCGTTTTTTTCGACACGCTTCCGGTAACTCGTCCACCCGCAGCCTCGATACGGGCCTTGGCGTCGTCACGGGTCAGGACGGGCAATGTGCCGGTCAGCACAAAAATCCGCCCTGCCGCAGCGCCATTCGCCACCGGACGCGGCGCAGCCATTTCGTAATGTACGCCTGAATTCAGCAACCCGCTGATTACTTCGCGATTATGCGGTTCGGCAAAAAACTGCACCACACTTTCCGCGACGACAGGACCGACATCAGCCACCTGCTGTAGGTCTTCAACACCGGCCTGCATCAAGGCGTCGAGATTACCGAAATGCGCGGCAAGATCACGAGCCGTCGTTTCGCCAACATTGCGGATGCCCAGCGAATAAATCAGCCGTGCCAGGGTGGTGTTTTTGCTTTTGCTGATGGCTGCCGTGATGTTGGCCGCTGATTTCTCGGCCATACGTTCGAGTCCGGCAAGACGAGACTCATCGAGTGCATAGAGGTCGGCTGGCGTACGCACCAGATCGAGTTCGACCAACTGATCGACCAGACTCTCGCCCAGGCCTTCGATATCCATCGCCCGTCGGGACGCGAAATGCAGCAAAGCCTGTTTGCGCTGCGCGCTGCAGTATAAACCGCCGCTGCAACGCGCGATCACTTCGCCTTCACTACGTACCACCCGGGAATCGCATACGGGGCAACGAGCCGGCATTTCAAAACGGTCTTCAGCGCGCCTGAGGCCTGACTCCGACACCCGCACCACTTCCGGAATCACGTCGCCGGCACGACGCACAATCACCGTATCACCGACATGCACATCTTTGCGCCGCACCTCATCTTCATTGTGCAGTGTCGCGTTGGTGACATTGACGCCGCCGACAAATACCGGCTGCAGTCTGGCCACCGGCGTTAGCGCGCCGGTACGCCCTACCTGCAAATCTATGCCCAGCACCGTGCTGGTGGCTTCTTCGGCGGGAAATTTATGCGCGACCGCAAACCGCGGAGCACGGGAGACAAAACCCAACTGCTGTTGCGCCGTCAGGCTGTTGACTTTGTAGACCACCCCGTCGATATCGTACGGCAAACCTTCGCGTGCAGCACCGATCTTGCGGTAGTAATCCAGCAATCCCGTCACCCCTTTGACAACCGCACATTCAGGAGCAACGAGGAATCTATTTTTATTAAAGAAGTCAATAACTTGACTGTGCTTTCCGAATCCAGCCATGCCCTCGGCATAACCCAAGCCATAGGCATAGAAGGTCAATTTCCTGCCCGCAGTAATTCGCGAATCCAGCTGACGCAGGGACCCGGCTGCCGCGTTGCGCGGATTCGCAAACAACTTGCCGTCGTTGGCCTGCTGATTGCGATTCAGTTGCTCAAAGTCCTGCCGCAGCATCAATACTTCACCGCGGACTTCAAGCACTTCCGGCGCACCGGCCGGAAGCTGAAGCGGTATGGAACGTACAGTACGCAGATTGGCAGTGACGTTTTCGCCGGTGTAGCCATCGCCGCGGGTTGCGCCGCGCGTCAGCACACCTTTTTCATAAACCAGGCTTATCGCAAGACCGTCAAATTTGGGTTCGACGGCGTATTCAACAACATCAATCTCCAGCGCTTCGCGGATCCGGCGATCAAAGGCCTCGACTTCGGTATCTTCAAAGGCATTGTTCAGCGACAGCATTGGCTGACGATGGGTTGCCTGTGAAAACTCCGCCGCCGGTGCGCCACCCACACGCTGGGACGGGGAATCGGCGGTCAAAAGCTCGGGATGGGCAGCCTCAAGGTCCTGCAGTTCGCGGAACAGGCGATCGAATTCCGCGTCCGGAATCAACGGAGCATCGAGAACGTAATACCGGTGATTGTGCTGCTCGATTTCCTCGCGCAGGCGCGCAGCGCGCGCCTGCAGCACGTCCGCAGTCATGCAAACAGTCGCTGCGCCCGCGAACCGCCCGCCGGAATATCGCGTGCAGCCATTGCGTCGTGAATCTCCCGCAGCTGAGCCTTGATGCGTTCCACACCTGCCGCCTGCAAGGCCACGCGGTTGTCGTCGACCAGGAATCCACCGAGGTTCCCCGCCAGCAATCCGCCGACACGTGCCATTTCATCAAGTGCGGCACCGGCATCGGCAACCCTAGGCACGTCCAGCAACAATGTCAGCCCTGAAGTCTGCATGGCTTCGAGGCGGTCGGCGGCAAAGGGTTCGGTTTCGTGGTTTTCCATCGTGAACAGGGTTTTCCCATCCGTATCCCGCCAGTGGAATACCCCGTCTGATTCAAGGCTGAAGCCTGACTCGGTTGCCGCACCGGCAACCTGCTCACCACTGAATGCATCACCCGGTTGCGCCACGACGTTTAATCCGATGGCCACATCCATATCGCCGCACAGCGCGTCGAGTTCCTGCGCAGCCTTGAGGCCGGCAGCCACGTCGGGAATGGTTGCAGTCATGCCATGGCGCTCCGCCCAGCCGTGCACCGCATCGCAAAATCCGTTGAGCTGTGGCGCATGCACCGGACCACTGCGGTTGGCCAACTGGATCGCCGCCTGCAAACGGCTGAAGCCGCCATGCCTTTCCCGGCCCAGAGACTGCCAAGCCCCTGCACCATCGTCCCAGCCCAGAACCCGGGCGGGCTTGCCGAAAGTGGCAATCAGGCCCTGCAGTTCATGCAATGCAGACTCGGGAATCGTGCCGGTCGACTCGATATTCGCGGCAAATTCAATCAGGGAATCCGCACCGTCTGTGGTAACAGCCATTGCTGGCGCTGCATGTCTTGTGCTCACAGCACCTGCCGGAACACTGCCTTCGCCGAGTCGCGGCTCGATGCGGGGCGCCCCATCGGTTTTTACTGCGGCGGCCGGTTTGAGCAGCACATCATCGCGTTGGCCTTCAAACGCGCGCTCCAGGCGCTGGCGCAGCTTGCGTTCCTGCCAGAGATTGTAGGCGTAGACCCCGCCAATGACGACGACTCCGAGTACAGTCAGCGCGATCTGCAGGTCGCTCATTTCAGTCCGGCCGTCAGGCCGCCTCTTCCGTGAGTTTCATTGCGGCTTCGATATCCACAGCCACCACGCGGGAAACACCAGGCTCCTGCATCGTGATGCCAAGCAGCTGATTGGCGATTTCCATGGTGATCTTGTTATGGGTGATAAAGATGAATTGTGACTGCTCGGACATCCGTTTCACCAGTTCGCAGAGGCGGCTGGTGTTGTGGTCATCAAGCGGCGCATCGACCTCATCCAGCATACAGAACGGCGCGGGATTGAGCTGGAAAATCGCGAAGACCAGCGACATTGCGGTCAGCGCCTTTTCACCACCGGACAACAGATGGATCGAGCTGTTCTTCTTGCCCGGCGGCTGGGCGATGACCTGGATACCGGCATCGAGGATTTCCTCGCCGGTGAGGACCAGTTTCGCATTGCCGCCGCCGAACAGCACAGGGAACATGCGCGAAAAATGCGCGTTGACGTCATCGAAGGTCGACTGCAGCCGCTCGCGGGTTTCACGGTCGATGCGGCGGATGGCGTCCTCCAGCGTGCTCATCGCCGAAGTCAGGTCGGCAGACTGCGCATCGAGGTAGGTTTTGCGTTCGCGGCCGGCTTCCAGTTCCTCGAGTGCGGCAAGATTGACCGCGCCCAGGCTCTTGATTTCGTCGTTGAGCCGGTTGATCTCGGATTGCAAAGAGCCGGAACGCTGACCTTTTTCGACGCTTTGCGCCAGAGCCTCTTCATTGGCTCCCGCTTCAAGCAGCTGTTGCGCATACTGCTCCTCGTTGATGCGCGCTTCCTGTTCCTTAAGCTTGACTTCGTTGATACGGTCGCGCAGCGGACCCAGTTTCTGCTCCGAAGTCATGCGTTCCTGCTCAACCACTTTCAGTTGCGCCTCTGTGGCTTCCAGCACATCGCGGGCCTCGGCCAGCGTCTGCTCTTTGGTGCCGCGCAACGACAATGCGATCTGCAGCTGGCTTTGCCAGGGCGACTCATCGAGACGCTCCAGGGCTTCCTGCTCGGTGGCCAACGCCTGCTGAACCCGCTCCAGGGTTTCAGTGGCTGCCGCCATCGCACGCTCGACCTCGCCGATCTTGCTGAGCGAAGTTTTGGCTTGAAAAATGGCTTCCTGCAGCTCGCGATCGGCTTGCTGCACGGTAATGCGCTGCGCCTCAAGCACCGACTGCGCCTGACGGAACAGTTCCAGCGCCATCTCCAGTTCCGAAGCGTAGCCGTCGGCTTCTTCGCCAAGACGGGAAAGTGCGCCTGCCGTATCTTCCTGTTGCTCGGTTTCGACGGCCACCTGCCCGGCAATGTCGGCCAGTTCAGCAGCGATCTGCTCGCCACGTTGGGTCAGCCGCTGTGTCTGTTCGGTCAGCCGGACGCTTTCGACCTGCAACGCATAGTGATCCTGCTGCAGTCGTGTCACATCCTTGCGCAGCTCGCCCAGAATGGTCTTCTCGCTGGCAATCCGTGCAACCTGCTCTTCAACCGTGGCGCGCAGCGCTGTGAGCGCTGTTCTGCGATCGGCAATGTCAAGATCCAGAGTTTCAATTTCGCGTTGCCGCGACAGCACGCCATGCAGTTCTGAATCCGGCGCGTGGAAGGTCAGACTGTTGCGGGTGAACAGATAGCCGTCCCTGGAGACCAGCACCGCTCCGGGGCTCAGCTGACTGCGCAGGCTCAAGCCCATCGCTAGATCTTCGACGACAAACGCGCTGTGCAGCCAATCGGCCAGTGCCGAAGCCAGATGGGTATCCCGGCAGGTGACGAATTGTGCAAGCGGGCGAGCGCGGGAAGGCATCGGCGCGGTAACCGCATCGGTGCCGGCAACGCTGGTATCGGCGACAGCCAGCTTGCCCGGCGGCGCATTGCCGGACCAGTTGCCGCAGGCATCAAGCCCCGAGACCGCAACCGCATTCAGGCGCTCGCGCAGCACGGCCTCCAGCGCATCCTCGTATCCGGTTTCAATCGTGATGCCCTGCCACAGGCGCGGCGCACCATCGAGTCCGCGCGAAGACATCCACGCTTCCATGTCGGCGCCATGCGCCAGATTGTCCTGCAACTGGCGCAGTGCCTCGACGCGCGCTTCCATGGCGGCGAGCGCCTGGGCGGCCTGATCGACTTCGGCTGTGCGTTGCTCAAGCGTCTGCTCCAGACCCGGCAGGTTGCGCTCACGCTCAGCCAGCGCTTCGCGCTGGGCTTCCAGCTCTGCCGTGACATCGGCAATCTGACCTTGCAGCGCTTCCAGTGCGGCGGCATCGGGTTTCTCGAGGGCGTTTTGCTCCTCGAACAGCCGGGCATTGCGCAACGCAAGTTGCTCCAGCACCTTGGTGGTGTGGGCGAGCTTGGTCTGCTCGACCTGGCGTGACTGTTCGGCGCGGCCAACGGCCTGCTGCATTTCATCGCGGCGCGCACTCGCCGACTGCCAGCCTTCTTCAGCAAGCGGCAGCTTTTCACGTTCTACGGCAATGCGCCCTTCGCAGGAAGCGACCCGGGCTTCGGAACGGACGTGTTCCTCGCGCCATTCGGCCAGACTGGCCTGGGATTGTTCCAACGTACCGCTTGCGCTGTCGGCCTGTCCGTTCAGGTTGCCGATCTGCTGCTCGACACGGCTGCGGTTTTCGCGAATATGGGCAATTTGCTGTTCGAGACGGGCGATTTCGGCATTGGTCTCGTAAAGCGCGCCCTGCGCGGCATGTACTTCGTCGCCGCTGCGGTAGTGCTGGCTGCGCAATTCTTCGAGCCGCCGTTCGGCATCGCGCAAACGCGCGGTTTCGGCCTCAAGCTCGGTACCCATGCGCTCGATGTCGCGCGCATGACGGGTGCGGGTTGCCGCTGCCTCGTTGCGACGCACGAACCACAGCAAATGCTGCGTGCCGGCAACCTGCTCCTGCAATGCGTGATAACGCGTCGCCACTTCGGCCTGGCTCTGCAGGTGCTCCAGTTGCTTGTCCAGTTCCTGGCGGATGTCGTCAACCCGCGCCAGATTTTCACGCGTGTCGCGCAGCCGCAATTCGGTTTCACGGCGGCGTTCGCGGTATTTGGAAACGCCCGCTGCTTCTTCAAGGAAAACCCGCAGTTCTTCCGGCTTGGCCTCAATCACCCGCGAAATCATGCCCTGCTCGATGATCGCGTAAGCACGCGCGCCAAGACCGGTGCCGAGGAATATGTCGGCCACGTCGCGGCGACGGACATGGATGTTGTTGATGTAATAGCTGGAATCGCCGTCGCGCTCGAGCATGCGCTTGACCGATACCTCGGCGTAGCTGGACCACTGTCCCGCGGCCTTACCCAAGCTGTTGTCGAATACCAGTTCGACGCTGGCACGGTTGACCGGTTTGCGGTCGCCGGAACCGTTGAACAGCACGTCCTGCATTGTTGCGCCACGCAGGTGTTTTGCCGAAGTCTCACCGAGCACCCAGCGCACGGCATCAATGATGTTCGATTTGCCGCAGCCGTTGGGGCCGACAACACCGATCAGGTTCCCCGGAACGGGGATATGGGTGGGATCGACGAACGATTTAAAACCGGCGAGATTGATTTGCTTGAGGCGCAAGGTGCTGTTCTGCCAAGAAAAGTGGTTGTGCAGCGAAGCTAAACGGGTAGAATTCAGCGCGCATTTTAACTGAATTGACTCACCGAATTGATATAACAGCCATGCCGACAAAACCATCCCGCGATTTGGAGACTTTTCCCAGCCCGGCGCCTTCGCGCGACTTCCGGATTCACATGGAAATTCCGGAGTTTACGTGCCTCTGCCCGAAAACCGGGCAGCCGGATTTCGCGACCCTGATCCTGGATTACGTGCCGGACCGGCTTTGTGTCGAGCTGAAAAGCCTGAAGCTGTATATCTGGTCGTTTCGCAACGAGGGCGCGTTTCACGAAGCTGTCACCAACCGCATTCTGGACGACCTCGTCAAGGCAACGCGGCCCCGTTATATGCGCCTGACAGCCCGCTTTTACGTCCGTGGCGGCGTCTTCACCACGGTGACCGCCCAGCACTTCAAACGCGGATTCAAGCTGGCCAGCGTCCCCGAAATGCCCGAGCAGGACCCGGGCGCGCCGACCCGTTGATTGTTGAACCCGGGAGCGGGACGTTGATCCCGCTGACCGCCTTATAATTGGCTGCTGTGCCGCCCTGTACGGGCGGCTTAACACTTGGGCGACACTCCGTTGAATCCACGTCTTGACCGGTTGCACAGTTATCCTTTTCAGCGACTGAGCGCGTTGCTGGCCGGGAGCACGCCGCCGGCCGGCCGCAAAACGGTCAGCCTGCATATCGGAGAGCCGAAACACCCGACTCCCGCCTTTATCCGCGAAACCCTGATCAGCAATCTGGACGGACTGTCGGTTTATCCGGCAACGCTGGGCACGGATGCGCTGCGCCAGGCCATTGCCGGCTGGATCGGCCGGCGTTACGGCATTGCAGCACCGGATGCCGCTACCCAGGTCCTGCCGGTCAATGGCAGTCGCGAAGCCTTGTTTTCGTTTGCGCAGGCGGTTATCGACCCCACCCAGCCCGCTCCCGTGGTCGTCTGCCCGAACCCGTTCTACCAAATCTATGAAGGCGCTGCGCTGCTGGCCGGCGCCGAACCGCAATTTATCCATACCCTGCCCGAAAATGATTTTTCGTTTGATCACGGGCAGCTGGGGCAAGACATCTGGCAACGCACGCAGCTGCTTGTGGTCTGCTCTCCCGGAAATCCGACTGGAAAAGTGCTGAAGCTGGCGGACTGGGAACAGTTGTTTGAACACGCCGACCGTTACGGCTACGTCATTGCCGCTGACGAGTGTTATTCGGAAATCTTTTTCGACGAAAACAAGCCACCGCTGGGCGCGCTCGCCGCCGCCGTGCAACTCGGCCGCACCGATTTCCGCAACCTCGTCGTGTTCTCCAGCCTGTCCAAACGTTCCAATGTGCCGGGCATGCGTTCGGGATTCGTCGCCGGTGATGCCGCCATCCTGAAAAAGTTCTACCTCTACCGGACCTACCATGGCGGCGCGATGAGCCCGCCGGTGCAGGCCGCCAGCATTGCAGCTTGGCTGGATGAGGCGCATGTGGTGGAAAACCGCAGGTTATACAAGCAGAAATTCGATGCCGTCATCGATATACTGAAACCGGTGATGCCGGTCGAATGGCCCGATGCAGCGTTCTACCTGTGGCTCAAAACACCCATTGATGACGTTGAATTTACCCGTAAGCTGCATGATGCTGAAGCGGTCAGCGTGCTGCCGGGCAGCTATCTCGCCCGCGAAGCCCGCGGCATCAACCCCGGCACCAATCGCATCCGTATTGCGCTGGTCGCCACGGTGGAAGAATGCGTCGAAGCCGCACAACGCCTGCGGCGATTCGCCGCCTCTCTGTGATCATCCAAGGAATCTGAAATGCAAAAGCTGCAGAACACCATCGAACAGGCCTGGGAAAACCGCAACGCACTGTCCCCGGCAAATGCGCCGGCCGATGTGCGTAGCGCGGTTGATGAAACCATCGCCATGCTCGACGCCGGCACGCTGCGCGTCGCCGAAAAGCGCAATGGCCAGTGGCAGACCAACGAATGGGCGAAAAAAGCCGTTCTGCTGTCCTTTCGCCTGCAGGACAACGCGGTGATGCAGGACGGTGCCAGCAAATACTTCGACAAGGTCGCACCGAAATTCGCCAGTTACGACGAAGCAGCGTTCAAGGCCGGCGGTTTCCGTGTGGTGCCGCCCGCGGTCGCACGACGCGGCGCCTTCATTGCCAAAAACGTGATCCTGATGCCCTCCTACGTCAACATCGGCGCCTATGTCGATGAAGGCACCATGGTGGATACCTGGGCCACGGTCGGTTCCTGCGCCCAAATCGGCAAGAACGTACATTTGTCGGGCGGCGTCGGCATCGGCGGCGTGCTCGAACCGCTGCAAGCCAATCCGACCATCATCGAAGACAACTGTTTTATCGGCGCACGCTCCGAAATCGTAGAAGGCGTGGTCATCGAAGAGGGTTCGGTGATTTCGATGGGCGTATTCATAGGGCAGAGCACCAAGATTTACGATCGCGCCAACGGCAAGGTTCTCTACGGCCGGGTGCCTGCGGGATCCGTGGTGGTCTCGGGCTCACTGCCGTCAGCGGACGGCAAATGCAACCTGTATTGCGCGGTCATCGTCAAACAGGTCGATGCCAAAACCCGTGCCAAAACCAGCATCAACGACCTGCTGCGCAGCGACGACTGATCCCGGCTTTGCAAGGAACTTCATCGCAGGCAAAATGACTGCATTGCATCACGCACCACTGGTCCGCAGGGCCTAACGGGGGATAAGTACCATGTTTGTCACACCGCTGTTCAAGCTGATGTCCGACAAGCAGGCCTCGGACATGTTCTTCACCGCCGGCGCCCCCATCCAGATCAAGATCAACGGTACGGTGATGCCGATCAACAGCCAGCCGCTGGATCCCGAGCAGGTCAAGAAGATCTGCTACGAGCTGATGACAGAGCCACAGGTCAAGGAATTCGAGACCAAGCACGAAATGAACTTCGCCCAGATCGGCGGTGACCTGGGCAATTTCCGCATCAACATCTTCCACCAGAAAAACACCGTGGCGATGGTGATCCGCTTCGTCAAGCCGGATGTGCCGGCCTTCGAGTCGCTGGGCCTGCCGCCGATCCTGAAAGAAGTCATCATGGAGAAGCTCGGCCTGATCCTGATCGTGGGTTCCACCGGATCGGGCAAGTCGACGACCATGGCGTCGATGATCGATTACCGCAATACCATCAAGACCGGGCACATCCTGACCATCGAAGACCCGGTCGAATTCATCTTCAAGCACAAGAAATCCATCGTCAATCAACGTGAAGTCCGGGTCGACACCCACACCTACGAGAACGCGCTGATCAGCGCGATGCGAGAGGCGCCGGATCTGCTGATGGTCGGCGAGATCCGCGACCGCGAAACCCTGCAGAGTTCGCTGCTGTTCGCACAGACCGGTCACCTGTGCATGTCCACACTGCACGCCAACAACAGCTACAACGCGCTGAACCGGATCATCGGCTTTTTCCCGCGGGAAGCGCGCGAAAGCCTGCAGGCCGACCTGTCGATCGCGCTGCGGTGCGTGATCTCGCAGCGGCTGGTGAAGTCGGTCGACGGCAAACGTGTTGCCGCCGTCGAAGTCATGCTCAACACCAAGCACATCCAGGAGCTGATCAAGGCCGGCGAGATCAACCAGATCAAGGACGCCATGGAGCAAAGCCTGTCGCCAGGATCAAAAACCTTTGAGCAGGCGCTGTTCGAACATTACCGGGCCGGCCGCATCACCATGGATGAAGCGCTGGCCAATGCCGACTCGCCGAGCAACCTGCACAACCTGATCAGCAATGCCCCCAAAGCCGGCAGCACGGCGAATACCCCGCCGCCCAACGAAAACGGCAGGACCATCAGCGGCGCCAACGACGACCTGTCCAGCATCAAACTCGACCTCGGCGCCCTGGATCGATAGTAAGCAATTGATTTTATTGGTATTTTAAGTGCCACGCGCCCATCCTCGGCTGGCGCAGCAAACCACGGCGCGGCAACTGATTGCCGCTGCCGCGCAACGCTTCCACAGCGCCCGCCTGGCATACGGTCACGGCACCCTCAACGCTGATGACGAAGCCGCGTGGCTGACCGTGCATGCCCTGGGTTGTCCGTTTGAGGAATTGGCAGCCCGCCTTGATCTTCCGGTGCCACCGGGGGCACTACGGCGTGCGCAGCGCCTGTTTGACCGCCGCATCACCGAACGCATCCCCGCAGCGTACCTGACCCATGAAGCGTGGCTGGGCGAATACCGTTTCTACGTCGACGAACGCGTCATCGTGCCGCGTTCCTATATCGCTGAACTGCTACGCGATCGTCTGCAGCCCTGGCTGCCGCCGCGATACAAACCAAAGACCATCCTCGACCTGTGTACCGGCTCCGGCTGTCTGGCCATCGTCGCCGCACATACTTTTGCGCAAGCGCAGGTGGACGGTGCGGATATTTCGTCTGCCGCACTGTCGGTCGCGCGGCGCAATGTGCGTGAACATCATCTGGCGGCGCGCGTGCAGTTAAAGCGTACCGACCTGTTCGGGAAATTGGCCGGGCTTCATTACGACCTGATCCTCAGCAATCCGCCCTACGTCGGCGTCAGCGCCATGCGCGCGCTGCCTGCAGAATTCCGCCATGAACCCGAGCTGGCGCTGGCCGGCGGCACCGACGGACTCGATCTGGTCCGACGTATCCTTGTAGATGCACCACAGCACCTTAACGCAGGCGGCTGGCTGGTGATGGAGGTTGGACACTACCGCCCGCGCGTCGAACGCGCATTCCCGCGACTGCCGTTTATCTGGGCGGAGACGAGCGGCGGGGACGACTGTGTCCTGTTAATTCAGAAGGAAGCGTTGCTGTCAGCGGCGCCCCGGGTTCAGCCGTCCACAACAGCAGTTGCTCGACGTCGGCGGACGACATCTCCATGAACTGACCGCGTTTGAGTTGCGGCGGCAACGCAACAATGCCGAAACGCACGCGCATCAGCCGGCTCACCGTCAGATTCTGCGACTCGAACAAGCGGCGCACGATGCGGTTGCGACCTTCCCGTAACAGCACGCGAAACCAGCGGTTGGCACCCTCACCGCCTTCCTCCTCGATATGTTCGAACTGCGCGACGCCGTCCTCCAGTCGCACGCCCTGGCGCAACGCATCCATCGCCGCCGGATGCACCGTACCCAGCACCCTTACGGCATATTCCCGATCCACTTCAAAACGCGGGTGCATCAGCCGGTTGGCCAGATCACCCGAAGTCGTAAAGATCAACAGACCGCTGGTGTTGAAATCCAGTCGACCAATCGCCAGCCACTTGGCGCCGCGTGCCGGCGGCAACTTGGCGAATACGGTCGGGCGGCCCTGCGGGTCATCGTTGCTGACGATTTCACCTTCGGGTTTGTGATACAGGAGAACCCGGGGCAACTGCTTTTCCTGCCCCCAGCGCAGGATTTTGTCGCCGACCTTGACACGATCCTCCGGCGTCACCCGATCGCCGATGGTGGCCACTTTGCCGTTGACCGTCACTTCACCGGCGCGTATGCGTTCTTCCATCGCCCGTCGGGAACCAAAACCCGCCTGGGCCAGAACTTTATGCAGTTTCTCGCCGCGCACATCCCCTTCCGGGACTGCTGCCGCCCTGGCAACGGGTTCAGATGAGAACTCTTTTTGCGGCACTTCTGCATGCGGCTTACGGGCTTGTTTGGAGGCCGGCGGACGCAACGGTCCGCGCCGCGGCTTGCCTGAACGTGCAGTCGGTTTGGCCTTTGCTCTTGGTTTCATTTGCAGATCCACTTCGAAAAAAGAGGCCTAAAACGCAGTTTTCCGACCAATTCACTCGCCCAATAGCCTGTTGATGCCATTTTTGTTATCTCTGTTTTCGTCAAGCTTGTAGTATACAGAGCATCACAACGCTGTTTCCGGGCTGTGAATCATTCGTCGCTGGGCTGTGATGGCGAACACAGGGGAGCCTATACAAATGAAACTCAGACTTTCAGGAGTGTTTTGGGCGATTTTCCTATTGGCGGCCGCCAGCGCCGCAAACGCCGCGCCTGCCGACGATATCAAAGCGCTGATCGAAAAAGGCAACTCGGCAGCCGCCTATGCGCTTGGCAAACAAAACCCGCAGGAACTTGGCAATCCGGTTTTTGATTTCTATTTCGGCGTTGCCGCTGTCGATAGCGGCCATTCCGGCGAAGGCGTTCTGGCGCTCGAACGCTATATCATCAATTTCCCCGGTAACCTGCAGGCTCGACTTGAACTCGCACGCGGCTATTTTGTGCTTGGGGAAGATTTGCGCGCCAAGGAAGAGTTCTCCGACATCCTGAAAGCCAATCCGCCATCCGACGTGGTGGCAAACATTGATCGTTACCTCGATGCCATACGCGCCAGGGAATCGACCTACCGGACCACATCAGGCGTATTCGTTGAATTCGGCGCCGGATACGACACCAACATCAACGGCGGGGTCAGCGGATCCAACATCAGTCTGCCCAATTTCGGCCTTGTGACCGTTGCACCGGCAGGCGTCCGCATTGACCGCGCATTCAGTCAACTGACCGCGGGTGCCAGTGTATCCGTACCGTTGGCTCCAGGCGTTGCCGTATATGGCTCTTTCAGCGGCGATTACAAACTCTATTCCGGCGACAGGGAGTTCGACCAGGGAAATCTGGGGGCTGCCGGTGGCGTCAGCTATCTCTCGGAAAAGAATCTTTATCGCGCGACAGTTTCGCTGAATTCCCTCGATGTTGATTACAACCGTTACCGAAACATCAGCGCATTGACCGGTGAATGGATCCATCAACTGGATGAACTGCAGGGCATCAGCGGCTCACTGCAATACGCCGATCTTGATTACACCGGCAGCAACGACATCCGCGACGCCAAACTCTATGGTATCGGCATCGGCTACCGCAAAGCATTTATCAACGCCTGGAGTCCCCTGCTCACAGTCAACGGCGGCTACTCGGTGGAAAACAACACTGCAGGGCGCGATGATCTCGGTCGCGATATTTACGCCTTGCGTGTCGCCGTCAGCGCCTCTCCTGCCCCGCGCTGGTCCGTCGGCGGCGGCCTGGGTGCGCAGATGAGCCGCTATTCCGCACAGGACACCTTGTTGCTTACAACCCGCCGGGACCATTACCTCAGCCTTGATGGCGCCTTGAGTTATGCCGTGAACCGTCAATTGAGCCTGCGCGGAGAACTACTGCTGTCAGCCAATTACAGCAACATCGAATTGTATGAATACCGTCGCGATGTCATCGCCTTCAAAGTCCGCTACGAGTTCAAATAGAGGTACGCCATGACCCGATCCCTCGCCTTTCTGGCCCTGATGCTGAGTGTTCCATCCATCTGGGCTGCAGATGCCGGCCGCGTATTGCTCGCCGGCGGCAATGCCGTTGTCATCCGCGCAAACCAGACGATTCCATTGACGAGAGACAGCGCCATTCAGGAGAAAGATGTTCTGCGCACCGGCCCCGGGAGCAGCCTGCAGGTACGCTTCAGCGACGAGAGTCTGGTGTCCATGCGCGAGAACAGCGAGCTCAGTGTCGATAATTACCGTTTTGAAGGACGCGAAAATGGCAATGAAATGCTCGTGTTCCGACTGGTCAAGGGTGGCCTGCGCACCATCACGGGTTTGATTGGCAAAACCAATCACAAAAACTATTCCCTGAGTTCAGTAACTTCGACCATCGGCATACGTGGCACCGACTATGCAGCAACACTATGCCAGGGTGACTGCCGTAATGCTGACGGCTCAGCGGCTGCAGACGGACTTTATGGCCGTGTCATAGGGCAATCAAGTGGAACCAATCGCATTGTTGTCAGCAACGAGAGCCATGAAAGACAATTTGGCATAAACCAGAATTTTTATGTCGCTGATGCACGCAGCGAACCACGGCAACTTCTCGAAGCACCATCCTTCGTTTCAAGCAGGCCCGAAGGCCGTGGTCAGACTGCACGTAAGGATGGCGACCGGTCAACAGGACGTGAAACTGCCACATCAGGGGGAGCCAGCCAGGAAAGCCGCGTATCCAGCACCGAAACTGCAGCGCCTGAACCCCTGGCCTATGTCGTTACCGAAGACAAATCAGCCAGCGGCAACCCCACGGTACTGACCGGAACACTCGGCATCGCGGGCGCCAATGGCGGCGATGCCGGCGGAGCGACCGTATTTGCCAGTCAGCTGACACTGTCCGGAACAACGCTGATCGGATTAAACGTCACTGGCACCGAGGATAACGGAACTCCGTTTTCTTTCAGCGGCACAACAACTATAGGTGCAGTCGCCGATACCGGCTCCAGCGCCGATATCTATGCCAACTGGGGCCGCTGGACCAGCGGCACCATCGTTGACAACGGTGTCGTTATAACACTGGGCCCCGCGCCCAACGGCCACTTTCATTACATCTATGGCGAACTGACCCCGCCCGATGTGGTTGCATCAAAAACTGGAACCGCCGTGTTCAGTCGCATTGGGGGTACTACACCGACTGATAGCGTTTCACCGGTGAATACGGCTTCGAGTTTTACTTTCGGCTCAATCGGGATCAATTTCACTACGCGTACTGCGAGTCTGAGCAGCCTGAACATGTCGTTCCCGACAGGCGTCAACTACAACTTCAGCAGTGTACCGCTGACCATGAATTTTAGTGGCGGCGCGGCAAGCATTGAAGGCCGGGTGACCAATAGCACCGGTTGCACGGGTGGCGCTTGCATCACCAGTTCACCGGCCACCCTGAAAATCGATGGTGCGTTTTTAGGTCCAAACGGGAATCACATCGGCGCGGTATTCGCGACTCAGTCTGTTGCCGGCACCACCGCTTCCGCACAATTGTTCAAGTGCAGCGCCTGCCCCTGACCCGGCAATACAGGCTCAGACGGAGCGGCGCTCCATCACCGCCTGTGCAATGGTGCCGCTGTCGACATGCTCCAGCTCGCCGCCAACTGGCAGTCCGCGCGCGATACGCGTGACCTTGAGTCCTTTCGCCCGCAGCAGTTCGCCCGCGTAATGGGCGGTGGCCTCGCCTTCAACGGTAAAGTTGGTGGCCAGCACGACTTCCTCGACAACGCCGTCGCCAGCCCGTTGCAGCAGCCGCTCCAGATGAATGTCGCGCGGGCCGATGCCGTCGAGCGGTGACAACGCCCCCATCAGCACGAAATACAGGCCATCGAAACATTGCGCCTGCTCCATCATCAGCAGATCGCCCGGTGTTTCGATGACGCACAGCAAATGCGCATTGCGCCGCGGCGAGCGGCACAGTGCGCACATCGCTTCTTCGGAAAAGTTATTGCAAAGATCGCAGTGCCGCACGCGTTCAAGCGCCGCACCCATGGCGACGGACAGACGTTCCGCACCCGGGCGATCCCGCTGCAGCAAGTGAAAGGCCATACGCTGTGCAGAGCGCGGACCGACGCCGGGCAAGCAGCGCAGCGCGTCGATCAGGGCTTGCAGGGATGAGGATGAATTCACTAATTAACTATTTGTTTTTATTGATAATTTAGAACGGCAATTTCATGCCGGGCGGCAACGGCAAGCCAGCCGTCACCCCGGCCATTTTTTCCTGGCTGGTCGCCTCCGCCTTGCGCACGGCGTCGTTCATCGCCAATGCGATCAGGTCTTCGAGCATTTCCCGGTCATCACCAATCACTGACGGATCAATGCTCACGCGCTTTACTTCATGGCGGCAGGTCATCACCACCTTGACCATGCCCGCGCCTGCCTGGCCTTCGACCTCGATCAGCGCAAGCTCCTCCTGCGTCTTACGCATATTGTCCTGCATCTGCTGCGCCTGCTTCATCAGCCCGGCAAGCTGGTTTTTCATCATGATGGCAACCTCTGTCTGGTTTATTTGGGTTTTATCGAACCGTCATCCAGCGAACCGTCGAAATCCTCGATCAATTCACGCACAAAGGGATCCTGACGGATTTCTGCGACAGCCGCCGCATGGCGCTGCTCGATCTTGCGATCGGTAATGGCCTTGGGCGACACCCCGGCAACATCGCCGGCGACAAACGAAACCTTGACCGCGGCGCCCAATTGCTGGCGCAGCGCGGTAGTCAATTTTTCGCGATAGGGTTTATCAAACATCCGCTCATCGGCGGGTGAAATCCGCAATTCAACTGCATCCGTCGTGCGTTTGGTCATCTCACAGCGCAGCGCCAGTTGGTTGGCCATTGCGCTCAATCCGAGTTGCGCGACCAGATCAGCCCAGGACGACGCGTCGGCTTTCGAGACGGGGGCGGCAGCGACTGCAGATGCACCCGGCACGGAAGCCGTGGCAACCACAGCGTCGATTGAAAGCGCCGCTTCCCGGCTTCGCGGCGGGGTTGCAGCAACAACAGCGCCACCGGGCGCAAAGGCCAGCATGCGCAGCAGGGTCATCATGAACCCTGCATGTTCATCGGGTGCAAGGCCGATTTCAGCGCGGCCCTGCACGGCAATCTGGTAAAAAAGCTGCAGTTCATCCGCACCAAAGGCCTGCGCCAGTTCAAGGGTCGCCGGCGCATCCGGATCATCATCCGCCAGGCTGCCCGGAACCACCTGCGCCAGCGCCATCCGGTGCAGCAGCGCGGCAAGATCCTGCAGCGCGGCTTCAAAAGACAAGCTGCGTTCGCCCATGCGCCCCGCTTCCGCGGCCAACGCGGCACCATCACGTGCCGCCAGCGCACGCAGGACCGAATGCAGATAAGTCTGATCCACGGCACCGAGCATGTCCCGGGTCGACGCCTCGTCCAACGTGCCACCGCCATGGGCGATCGCCTGATCGAGCAGGCTCAGCGCATCACGCAGACTGCCTTCCGCGGCGCGGGCAATCAGCGCAATCGAAGGCGCATCGGATTTGACGTTCTCGGCTGCGAGCACCTCAGTGAGACGGCC
>CAIZLW010000202.1 GCA_903933915.1 uncultured beta proteobacterium
CGTCTTGCGTGATGCCGACCCGCGCCTGCCTTTCGCGCTCGCCTCGATTGCCGTGGCGCTCACCGCCTGGGCAATGGCCTGGGCCGAGCGCAACCTCACTTCTTCCGCACCAGCCAAGACCACCGCACCCGCGAAGCCGCTTTCGATTCCGTCCTTCCTGATCGTCGTCGCACTCGCAGCACTCGGCTTCCAGATTCACTTCTCGCTGAACTCGGCACCGCAATACCTGCGTTACGCCGCCCCGGCCGACCTCAGCCAGCTGATGCCGCTGTTCTGGGTGGGATTCAACCTGGCCATACTGCCGCTGACCTGGATCCTCCGCCGCCAAGGCGAATTCAAAGTACTCGCCGCAGGCGCCGTCATCGGCACAATCGCCGTGCTGTATTCGACGCAGGCCGGTGCACTGGGTCCGCTGATCACTGCACAGATCATTGCCGGCGCCGCCTGGGCCGCGGTGATGTTCGGCATGTTCAGTGCAGCGACCACGCTCGGCCACACCGGACGCGAAGGCTTCAGTGCCGGCGGCATGCATTCGATGTTTGCGCTGGCGACCATGCTGCGCATCCTGGTCATTGCCATGCAGTTGAATCAGGACAAGGACATCATGCAGTCGCTGACCTGGGCGCCGGCGCTGTGCTGGGGTACCGCGGCGCTGCTGCTGATCGCGCGGTTACGCCGCGCCTGAAGCAAGGATCAAAGCGAGTTTTTCAGCGCGACTCAACTGCTTGAGCTGATACTCCCGCTTGCTGGCAGCGGAACGGTCTGCGGCCGGCTCCTGATACACCAGCCGCACCGGTCTGCGCGAACGCGTGTAACTCGCGCCCGTACCCTTGTCAGCGTTGTGTTCGGCGATGCGGCGATCGAGGTCGCGCGCAATGCCGGTATACAGGGTGCCGTCGGCACATCGCACGATATAAACCTGCCACGCATCGCCGGCCAACATGACTCCTGATTAGATGGAACTGCCTGTCGAAGGCCCGTATGATGCCGCCTATGAAAAATTTATGCCATCTGCTGTTCGCCCTGAGTCTTGTCGCGGGCAGCGCTGTTGCCGCTGACACCGAAAAAGCCATGTTCGGCGTCGAACTCGGCAGCCGCTTCAACTACCCCGCCTGCGAGCGCGGCGAAGATGCGCTGACTAAACGCCATTGCTACAACGCAAAACAAACGGTCAAAACCGCCTGGGGCACCGAGGAACAGCAATTGTTTTACCCGCGCGCCGCCATCGTGCCCTATGCCCGCGGCGAACTGACCGTTGAAGTCGTCGGCGGCGTCATCGAAGCGGTCCATGTCCATACCTGGGGCATCGAGGCGCAAAGCAACGCCCTCGAAGCACTGAAAAAGAAATACGGCCCGCCGGTGCGCAGCCACTCTGAAAAGATGAAAGGTCTGCGTTCACGCTTCCCGGTGCAGTACGCCGAATGGGATGCCAAGGACTACTCGGTTCGGTTTGTCGGGGTTGTTACCAGCATCGACTGGGGACGCATTACGCTCGGAACGCCGAAATACTTTTCCCTGCGCAGCAACAAACCTGCAGCCAAAACCGCACCGTAGTCCGTTAACATTCAATCAGATACACTGGATTTCACCGCAAGTCCTGCAGATCCCGCACGAACCGATGGCCTCTTCGATATATCTTTCCGCACGCACCCTGGCGCGGCATATCCGGTCCGGCAAGCTCAGTGCCGTAGACGCGCTGGAAGCCTGCATTGAACGCCAGCAGCAGTTACATCCGCAGCTCAATGCTATCGTTGTCACTGATCTGCCGGCCGCACGCAAGATGGCCCGTGCCACGGACCGCGCGATCAGGCGCGGTGGCCCTGCAGGACCGCTCGCCGGCGTTCCGATGACGGTTAAGGAATCGTACGACTACACCGGCCTGCCGACCACCTGGGGCCTCGAACACCGCAAAAGCAATCTCGCCACAGGGCACGCAGTCGTAGTCCAGCGTCTGCTGGATGCCGGAGCAACCATCTGGGGCAAATCGAATGTACCGGTGCTGCTTGCCGACTGGCAGACCCACAATCCCCTGTACGGTACGACCAGCAACCCTTGGGATACCAGCCGCACGCCAGGCGGCTCCAGCGGCGGTGCGGCTGCAGCACTTGCCACCGGCATCACAACCCTGGAATACGGCTCGGATATCGGCGGTTCGATCCGCGGCCCCGCGCATTACTGCGGCATTTATGGACACAAGACCAGCTATGGCATCGTCCCCGCGCGCGGACACGCACTCCCCGAAACCTGGGCACCCACCGACATGTCGGTGGTCGGTCCGCTGGCACGGTCGGCTTTCGACCTGGAACTGGCACTGCGCGCCACCGCCGGACCCGATGCTCCCGAACAGACTGCCTATCGCCTGCGGCTGCCGGCACCGCATTTCCGTGATCTCAAGGGATTGCGCGTTGCCGTGGTCAGCAACGACCGCGTCGCGCCGGTCTCACAAACTGTCTCCGGGGCCATCGAAGACCTTGCGGTATTTCTCGGCAAGCGCAAGGCAAAGGTGGACCTGAAGCCGCGCCTGCCTTTCGAACCGACGGCCCACAACCGCCTGTATGTACTGCTGCGCCGCGCAGCAACCTCGATGCGCGCCCATGACGACGCATCATTCAAGAGACTACTGCAACAACTTGAAACACTGGATCCCGACGACCGCAGCTACCTTGCCGAACAGATCCGCGGCAACACGCTGCATCACCGCGAATGGTTGCGCCTGAACAATGAGCGCCACCGCCTGCGCGGCGAGTGGGAAAAGTTTTTCAGCGCTTACGACGTATTGCTTTGCCCTGCCGCCGCAACAACCGCATTTCCGAAAAATCCGGATGGGCAGCGATGGGAACGCCGCATCGTCGTTGACGGCATACCGCAACCCGATACCACGCAGATTTACTGGATGGGCATGGCCAGCGTTTCGCTGCTGCCGGCCACCGTTGCACCGATTGCGATTGCGCAGGACGGCTTGCCTGTGGGCGTACAGATCATCGGCCCGCAATACGCAGATCTCACCACCATCCGTTTCGCGCAGTTACTGGAGCGCGAATACCACGATTTCCGCATTCCGCCCTCTTATTGCTGAAAAGAAGCTCATGTCACAAACCTTGATCCGCAGTGCAGCGACAGCCCTGATGGTTTTCACCGCCGCCACCGTTTCCGCACAATCATGGCCGACACGGCCGGTGCGCATGATCGTGCCCTACACTGCCGGCGGCGCCACCGATCTGCTGGCGCGCGCAGTGGGAGAACGCCTGGGCACCGCCATCGGCCAAAGCATCGTCATCGACAACCGGCCCGGCGCAAACACCATCATTGGCTACCAGTTGCAGGCAGCGGCTGCGCCCGACGGGTATACGCTGATCATGGGCGGATTCAATGCACTGGTGATGAATCCCTTGCTCTACAAATCGCTGCCTTACAACGTCGATCGCGATCTGGCACATATCGGTCTGGTCGGCATTTCGCCGCTGGTCGTGGTGGCACACCCGTCATTGCCGGCACGCAACCTGAAAGAACTGGTCGCTTATGCGCAAGCCAACCCCGGCAAGCTGAATTTTGCGTCCTCGGGCAACGGCAATATCACCCACATTGCCGGCGAGCTGTTCATGAGCATGGCCGGCATCCAGATGCAGCACATCGCCTATAAAGGCGGCTCGGCCAGCATGAGCGACCAACTCACCGGCGTGATCCAGCTCAAGTTCGACACACCGATCACGGCGCTGCCCTTCATCCGCGACGGCAAACTGCGCGCACTTGCCATCACCTCGCGCAAACGCATGAGTTCACTGCCTGATGTGCCGACGGCAGTCGAGCAGGGATACAAGGATTACGAAGCCGCAACCTGGTTCAGCATCGCCACGCGCAAAGCCACGCCGCAAGCCGTTATTGAAAAACTGAGCGGCGAACTGGCACGCATCGTCCAGCTCCCGGAAATGCGTACCCGCTTCGGCGCGGTCGCCATCGAAATGGCGACCGGCTCGCCGACCGAACTGGGGCAACTGGTCAAGCAGGACACACAGCGCTGGGCCGCCGTCATCCGAAAATCCGGGGTGGCTCTGGACCCCTGACAGGTACGGTTTCACGTCTCTTCGGGTCGAGGCATAATGCAGTCTCATTTCAACAAAGGAAGCACCATGGCATCCACCACCACCGCAAGCGGTCTGATCATCGAAGAACTCAAAGTCGGCACCGGCGCAGAAGCCGCAGCCGGTCAGCACGTGTCGGTCCACTACACCGGCTGGCTCACCGACGGCACCAAATTCGATTCGAGCAAGGACCGCGGCGATCCGTTTGAATTCCCGCTGGGCGCAGGCCACGTCATCCGCGGCTGGGATGAAGGCGTACAGGGCATGAAAGTCGGCGGCTCACGCAAGCTGACCATCCCCGCCGACCTCGGTTATGGCGCGCGCGGCGCCGGCGGCGTGATTCCGCCGAACGCGACGCTGGTGTTTGAAGTCGAACTGCTCGGCACCGAGTAAACCGGCACTGAAGGAGACGTAAAGATGGGCAATCACGTCAAAATAAAATCCAGCAGCGGCGCCGGTGAATTCGACTGCTACCTCGCACTGCCTGCGGGCAACGCCAAGGCCCCGGCCGTGGTGATGGCCTCGGCCGTGCACGGCGTCAACGCCGACATCCGTGGTATCGCCGATGAATTCGCCGCCAGGGGATTTATCGCCGCCGCACCCGACCTGTTCTGGCGCACGCTGCCGGGCCCGCTGCCGCGCGACGACAAACGCGCCGGGGAACGTTCCCAGCCACGTATGCCGGTGATCAAGGCCGGCGAAACCGATATGGCCGACACGCTGGCGATGGTGCAAAAACTGCCGCAGCACAACGGCAAAGCCGCGGCGATGGGTTTCTGCTTCGGCGGCCCTTACGCTGCAATCGGCCCGAAGCGCCTGGGTTTCGACGCCGGCATCGGCTGCCACAGCACGCAGATGAAGGATTTCATGCAGGAATTCGACGCTCTGAGCAAACCGGTGTGCCTGATCTGGGGCGATCAGGATTTCGCCGCGCCGCCCGAAGTGCAGGCCGCCTATGTCGAACTCGCGAAAAAGCAGCCGCAGTTGGCCGTGCATATTTTCCCCGGCATCCAGCACGGTTACATGATGCGCGAAAACGCCGCTGCCTGGAGCCCGCCGACCTATGAGTTTTCGATGGCCCGTTCCATCGATATCCTCAACAGCCTGCGCTGACCTTCACGCGCATGAAAAAGGGCCGCTTCATTCCTGCGGCCCTTTTTTATTGCCATCTGAGGATGCTTCTTCCTCATCGACGAAAAGCAACTGGCTGGCGAATCCGGATGGATCGTAATAATCGGTTTTATTGATAACTTCCCGAACCGCCGCCGGTCTGCTGCTTGCCGATCAGGCACTGCAGCAGGGCTCGCTGATCGACGCTCAATACCGGCGTCGCATCGTCCGGCGCCCAGTGGCGTTTGAACGCCGCCACAGCGGCGGGCAAACGCGTCACGTCATAACCCAGTGCAGCCAGCAGCGTTGCATCATCAGCCCCCGCCGGCGCGGGTTGATACGGCGGATCACACCACAAGCCAAAACCCGCAGCCGCCAAGCGCCGCCATGGAAACAGCGGACTGGGATCGACCTTGCGTCCCGGCGCCACGTCACCATGCCCGAGCACGTTTGCCGGCGGAATATTCCAGCGCAGCGACAGATCGCGCAGCAAATCGATCAGCACACTGATCTGCGCATCAGTGAACGGCTCATTGCCGTTGTTGTCGAGCTCGATGCCGATCGACGATGAATTCAGATCGCGGTTGCCGCCCCAGTACGAATCGCCGGCATGCCATGCGCGCTTCTGCTCATCCACCAGATAAATGATCCGGCCGTCACGGCCGATCAGATAATGTGCGCTCACCTGCTTGAAACGATTGGTCAGCGTGGACACCGCCTGCTCCGCAGTGTCGTTGGTGGTGTGATGCAGAATCACGTAATTCGGCCGCCGTTCGCCGAAGTTGGGCGAAGGCCGCATGTCCACCGGCAGCGTGGTGTAACGCGGCAGCGGCGCGCAGGCGGACAGCGCCAGCACAACCGCCGCAACCATCACCCGCCAACTCTGCATCGAACACTTGCGTCGCACGACTTCTCCCCAATGCTGAATGCCCGCACCGCCACTGTACCACGCAGCCCGTCTATGGGTTACTCTCGACGCATGAATGCTGAAACCCTGAAATTCATCACACGCGAAGCGCTCAACGATCTCCCGGTACAACGCTACGAAGGCCCGATCCATTTTGTCGACACTCCGGCGCTGCTCCATGCAGCACGTCTCGACATCCTCGGCGAGCGGGCGCTGGGTTTCGACACCGAAACACGGCCCGCCTTCAGCAAAGGGGAAAGTTATCTGCCCAGCATCGTGCAGGTCGCCACCGCCAATGGCGTGCACATCTTCCCGCTGCGTTACACCGATACCCACGACCTCCTAGGCGAAATGCTGGCGGCGCAAAACATCGCCAAGATCGGCGTCGCCCTTGCCTACGATCTGCGCACGCTGAAGCAGGTGCTGCCGTTTCAAGAGCGCCACATCGTCGACCTGGGCATCATCGCCAAACGTCATCGCTACGAACAAACGGGCGTGCGCAATCTCGCCGGCCTGCTGATGGGCTACCGCATACCCAAGGGCGCAAAAACCACCAACTGGTCGGCGCCGCACCTCACGCCCGCGCAGATCGCCTATGCCGCAACCGATGCCTGGGTCTGCCGCGAGCTTTATCTGAAATTCGAAGCCGTCGGCATGATCGTCGGCGCGCACGGCCCCGCTGGATAAAATAGCGGCCCTCAGGCAGACTTCAGGCCACTCCACTGAAAAGAATGTTTTTGCAATGACCGCCATCACCACCAGCCCTGGCGTCGGTCGCGACCGACGTACAGCCCTGAAGTCGTGGCGCCAGGTCCTGCTCATTGCCGGCCTGCTCGTACTGGCAGTGCTGGGCGGTTGCGCCAAAAAACCGCCTACAGGCCTCACCGACCTCAAAGCCAACAGCTACGGCGAGCTCGAACGTTATCTGCTGTCCCACCCTGCGGACATCGACACTTTCAAGGTGCGCGGCCCGTTTACGGTCGATACCCAGGAAAACCAGGCACTGCAACTGCCTGCGGGTGAACGCATCACCGGTGACCTTTACCTGGCCGAGCACGGCAACAAGGCGCCGCTGATCATCCTGCTCCACGGTTATGGCAACAGCAAGGCCGACCACGGTTACCAGGCCATGCACCTGGCGACCTGGGGCCTGCACGCCCTCGCCATTGATCTACCCAAACAAGGCCCGTGGGCCAACAACGGCCGCATGCTGGCGCAAGTGGCCGAGCTCCTGCAGAAAGATCCGGCATTGCTGGGTCGCAATATCGACGGCGCCAAAATCCTTCTGGTTGGCCACTCCTTCGGCGGCTCATCGGTGGCGATCGCCATGGGCCGGGGTGCGCCGGTGCTCGGCGGCGTGCTGCTCGATCCCGCAATCGCCGATGGCGACATGCGCGGGGCGCTGACCCGGATCAAAAAGCCGGTGATCCTGATCGGCGCCGACGAATACGTCTCCGAGGCTGTCGGCCGCGGCTACTTCTATTACTACATGCGCAACGGCGTCATCGAAATCTCGATCCGCGACGCCGAACACGAAGACGCCACGCTCTCGATGGAAATGACCGGCATCACCGGCGAGCAACTGACCTTCATCAGCACCCTGACCGCCGCCGCTTTCAGCCTGGCCGCCACCGGGAAATCCGATTACGCCTGGGCCGGTTTCAGCAAGGCCCTCAGCGAAGGTACAATCGTCAACCCCAAGAAAAAATAGACGGCCCACGCCGCACTTTTTCCGATCAACCTTAGAGGATCATGCTCAGCACATGATGCGATTAATGAAATCCACCAGCACCCGGGTAATTGCGCTGCTGCTGCTCCAGTTTCTCGGTGCGGCCAGCGCACTGGCCCAGAACACGGCAAGCCCGCCCAGCCTCGAGGCCGAACGCACCAAACAGGAAAAGATCTACCACGGGCGCGGCGAACTGCGGCTGGAAGGTTACGTCATTGACCGTTCGCTCTCCGCCTACGTGCGCGCGCTGCCCAACGGCTTTGCGCAATCGCTGGCGAACCTGGGACCGGAGGAACGCTGGCTCGATGTCGGCGCCGGCCAGGGGCTGGCCGTACTGGATTACTACGCGCCCGAATACGACCCGAGGCAGGCCGGCCGGCGCGAGCGGCAGATCAAGAAGGCCAGCGCTGTCGCGATGTCGATCGAAGACCGGCGCACGCCGCGCTGGCAGCAGACGGTCGACACCGTCGAACCCAAACAGCTGCAGTATGTGTTCGGCAAATCCCTGCGCGAATACACCGTGGATGAACTGGGCCGCTTTCAACTGATCACCGACGTCATCGGCGGCTTTTCCTATACCGAGAATCTGGCGCTGCTCATGGAAAAGGTGCTGAGCCTGCTCTCCGTCAACGGCACCTTCTATACCGTCGCTCAGGACGTTCGCAACGAAGCCGGCAGCAACAAGCCGCACTATGCCGGCGAGCCTTTCCTCTCTCAGATCAAAAACGCCGCCGGCGAGGACATCGGCATCTGCGCCTGGCTGAAAAAAATCAGCTGCATCGAGGTGACCTGCGAATACAAAGGCGACTGGACGCCCCCGCTCGAAACCTACAAGATCCGCAAGACCTGTAACGCCGTCACCGTGCCGCAGATGAAGTCGGAACGTTTTGTCGCCGGCACGCCGCCGGAACGCGTGTTTGTGCTGGCCAGTCCGGCATCCGCCAAACCCTGAGATTGACCTGGCGCAATAACCGCGAAACAGCCGCACGATACAGTGCCGGCGGCATGAACACCCCCTCCGCCCACACCAGCGGGAACCCCCGCGACCGCGCACTCACCGTCTCGCTGGTCATCCTCTGCCAGATCGTCCACGGCATCAGCTTCAGCGCGATGCCGCTGCTGCTGCCGCTGATCCGAGAAGACCTGAACATCACGTTCACCCAGGCGGGACTGCTTTCCGCCGCAGCCACCTTCAGTTACGCGCTGGGCCAGATTCCCGCCGGCTTCCTGTCCGACCGTTACGGCCCGCGCCGGCTGTTTTTCATCGGCCTGCTCGGCTGGTCGGTGTTTTCGGTGTTCCTCGGCCTGATTGAAGTGTTCTGGCTGGCGGTGATTTCGCAACTGCTCGCCGGCGCCTTCCGCGCGTTGCTGTTCGCGCCGGGCATGTCGCTGCTCGCCGCGTGGTTCCCGGCGGAACGCCGCGCCACGGCAATGAGCCTGTACATGCTCGGCGGCTTCGCCGGCACCATCGTGCTCTCGCTCGGCGGACCGCTGCTCGCCGCCGCATACGGCTGGCGCGCGGCATTCATGATGATGGCCGCGATCGGCATCGTCGCCGCCTTTGTCTATCTGCGTTACGCCCGTGAAAAACCGCGCACCGGCGCGGCGCAACAGCTTGCGCTCAGCGATGTCGCCCGACTGTTCAGCCATCCCATCATGTGGGTATGCAGCGGACTGCAGTTCGTGCGCTTCGCCGTGGTCACCGCCTATATGGTGTGGCTGCCGTCGCTGCTGGTGGTCGACCGCGGTCTTTCCGTGCAAAACGCGGGATTCATTGTGGCGATGGCCGCGGCGTTCACCGCCCCATCCAATACGCTGGGCGGTTATGTCTCCGATCGGCTGCGCAATCCGCCGCTGATCATCGGCGGGGCCCTTGCGGTGCTGGCATGCACCGCGGCTTTACTGCCGTTTACACATCCGCTGCCGTTGCTGTTGCTGCTGATCGCGGTGAACTCGATTTTCCTGCAGTTCTATTTCGGACCGCTGTTCCTGGTCCCCGTCGAAATCCTCGGACCGCGCATCGCCGGCACCGCCACCGGTTTCAGCAACCTGTTCGCCAACATCGGCGGCTTCCTCACCGCCTGGGCGATGGGCGCGATCAAGGATCAATCGGGATCATTCACCGCCGGCTTCATCAGCATCAGCGTAATCTGCCTGATCGGCGTCGCGCTGTCCTTCGTTCTTGCACGGATGCGCACGGGAGCGCTAACGCCCAAGTAAAGAAGCACCGCGTCACCCCCCCTTCACTCATGCAAACTACTCTTTCGGAATCTTCGCCGCGTTAATCACCTTCCCCCACCCCGCAATCTCAACCCTGATCTGCGCCAGAAACTCCTGCGGTGAATTCCCCTCAGGCTCAATGCCCAGAACAGTCAGGCGCTCGGCCATTTCCGGCTTGCGCGTCATCGCCGCCATCTCACGATGCAGCCGGTTGATGATCGTCGGCGGCGTGCCTTTGGGTGCGTGCAGGCCGTACCACGACAACACTTCGTAACCCGGCACCGTTTCTGCAATCGTCGGGAAATCGGGGGCGGATACGATGCGCTTGGTACCGGTGACTCCCAGTGCGCGCAGCTTGCCGGCCTTGATATGCGGAAACGCCGAAGAATAGGCGCTGATCAGCATCTGCACCTGCCCCGCGATCACATCCGTCAATGCAGGACCCGCGCCCTTGTACGGCACATGCACGATATCGATGCCGGCCAGATATTTGAACTGCTCGCCGGCGAGATGCGCGGTCGAACCGGCGCCCGCGGAAGCAAAGTTGATTGAACCCGGCTTCGCCTTGGCCATCGCCACCAACTCCTTGACCGACTTTGCCGGAACCGACGGATGCACCACCAGCACCAGTTGACTAGAACCGACACGGCTGATCGGGATGATGTCCTTGGTCGGGTCGTAAGGTAGCTTCAGGCGCAGATTCGGCGCGATCACGATCTCGCCGCCGGCCGACATCAGCAGCGTATAACCATCGGGGGCCGCCTGCGTCAGCAATCCGACCGCCAGCGTGCCGCCGGCACCGCCGCGATTGTCGATGATGAACTGCTGGCCCAGCGCTTCCGACAGATGCGGCGCAGCCAGGCGCGCCGTCAGATCACTGGGCCCGCCCGGCGGATAACTGACCAGCATGCGCACCGGGCGCAGCGGATATTTGATCTCGACGGCCTGCGCGAAACCGATCATCGCCACCGTCGCCAGCATTGCTGCAGCCTGCCATCGCATCACTCTACCCATATCTCCCCCTGTTATGACGCCACCCCTTCGGAACTTGATCTTAGCGCAGCCCCCGCCGCGTTTTGCGGTAAAGTCTGCAAAAAACAAATACGCTCAGCGTCGCCACCTGAAGGAGTTGCATGCATACCCATCGCCCGTTCGCAGGCCGCATCACTTGCGCGCTTGCTGCTGCCCTGTTGATTGCCGTCCCGGCGCAAGCTCGCGTCACCCGAATCGTCATCGACCAGACCGCATCGCCCGCGTTCTGCAAGGGCGACGCCTGCAACAGCTACGGTGCCGCCGGCCAGTATGAACAAATTGCCGGGCGCGCGTATGGCGAACTCGACCCCAACGACCCGCTGAACAACCTGATCCAGGACATCCAGCTGGCCAAAGATGCCGACGGCAAGGTGCGTTACACCGCCACCTTCGTCATCACCCGCCCGGTCGACGCCAGCAAGTCCAGCGGCCTGCTATGGCATGAAGTGCCCAATCGCGGCCGCCCGGTGCTGCTGTCGGCGCACGAGCGCGAATTCGGTGACATCGGCCTCGCCACCGCGTGGCAGGGCGACAACGCCAGCATGAGCGCGACGCTCGGCACCGCCGTGCGTCCGACGATGACAGTTGAGGGCAACCACTGGCTGCAATTGCCTGTCGTCAAAAATACCGACGGCTCACCGGTCACCGGACAGGTCTTTGCCCGCATCATCAACCGCAGCGGGCTTGGCGCCCAGCCGCTGATC
Organism: uncultured beta proteobacterium; assembly: GCA_903933915.1. Classification (GTDB taxonomy): domain Bacteria; phylum Pseudomonadota; class Gammaproteobacteria; order Burkholderiales; family SG8-41. The sequence goes on from CAIZLW010000202.1 coordinate 11,782, forward strand.
GTGCAGACCAATCCGCTGCCTTACATGCCGGCGACGCTCGACACCGGCAAGGCGACGCTGGTCTCGCGCGACCACGAAACCCTGGACGGCAAAGTCAAAGGCGAAACGCCGGTCGCCGCAGTTGACTGGAAGTTCTGCGGCGGCGGCACCTTCGATGAACCGGTGCCGTTGACCCAGCTGCCGGTGCAGATCTGCCTGAAGGGTGGCTTCAACGCCGCCAAGCTGTATCAAGTGGTGTACACCGCCAAAGACCCCTATCCGCTGGGCATCGGCTTTGCCGCCTGGCGTGATCTCGGTTCATTCTTCAAATACGCCAAACAGGACGACGCCGGCACACCCAACCCGCTCGCCGGACAGATCACCCATAGCATCGCGCGCGGCCGCTCGCAATCCGGCAACTATCTGCGCGGCTGGCTGCACCTGGGCTTCAACCAGGTCGAAGATAAAAAGATTACAACTGCGCGCCAATTGCACGAAGGCATGTGGCCGGTGATCGCCGGACGGCGTATCGCGCTGAATTACCGCTGGGCGCAGCCCGACGGCGTGCTCGAGCTGTATCAGGCCGGCAGCGAAGGTCCGCAGTGGTGGCAACCGTATCCCGACCGTGCGCGCAAGCTGCCGACACGCAGCATCCAGGACCGCTGCATGGCATCCAAAACCTGCCCGAAAATCATCGAACATTTCGGCGCCGCCGAAATCTGGGCGCTCAAACTCGGCCCCGAATGGGTGGGCACCGATGCCAAAGAAGACATCCCCCTGTCCGCCAACGTGCGCCGTTATTACGTCGGCAGCAGCACCCACGGCGGCGGCCGCGGCGGCTTCAATGCCAGCCTCGCTGAATACCACCAGAAAGCCAAAGCGGTGAGCTGCCCCGGCAACAACTGGGGCAATGCCGTATTGCCGGCCAACCCGCTGTCGCACGACGAACCGTGGCGCGCAATCACCGTGCACTTCCGCAACTGGGTGATGAACAACACTGCGCCGCCGCCCAGCCGTTATCCGACCATGCGCGAAGGCCAGCTCGTCGCGCCGAACAAGACCGCGATGGGTTTCCCGACGATTCCGGGCCTGCGCGCGACCGCACCCGAACCCGACCTGATCAACCCGCTGCTCGACTACGATTGGGGCCCGCAGTTCGATCCCAACGACGCTTCGGGCATTCCGACTTATGCTCCGCCCAAAATCAAACAGACACTGAACATGCTGGTGCCGAAAGTGAATGCCGACGGCAACGAAATCGGCGGCATTCCAGTGGTGTTGCTCGAAGCCCCGCTGGGCACCTATACCGGCTGGAACATCACCGCCAGCGGATTTCATGCTGGCCAGCTGTGCAACTACGCCGGCGGCATGGTGCCGTTCGCCAGAACCAAAGCCGAACGCGAAGCCGGCAACGATCCCCGCCTCTCGCTGGAAGAACGCTATGGCAGTCATGCCGGCTTTGTTGATGCAGTGCGCAAAGCCGCCGACAAGGTCAAAGCCAGCGGCTTCCTGCTCGAAAAAGACGCGGCGGCACTGGTCAAGGCCGCTGAGGCCAGCAATGTGCTGAAGTGAGATCGCAGCAATATTTAATCTGTGTATGATGACCGCTCCCCGAGACCCGGGGCAACGGACCCGCAGGACTCAAAACCTGCACTGATCTGGAGGAGAACAGAAAATGTCCACGCCGCTGTCACACCTGATTGCACGCAGCCTCATGCCCGCTCTGGTTGTAGGTGCCTTTGCACTGCCGGCCCCGATCGCCCTGGCGCAGCAAGCCAATGCCACACCGCCGTCCCCCGCCGAAATCGAACGCCGTAAATCGATGGGCGGCTATCTGCCCGAGCGCATGCAGAACCCGAACCTCACCAGCAACCCGCCGCGGCTCACCGTGACGCCGCTGGAAAACATTCCCGTCGACAAGATCCAGGTTCCCCCCGGATTCAAGGTCGAAGTGTGGGCGCACGGCATTCCCGGCGCACGCATGATGGCCCGCGCCGCCAACGGCGCCGTGTTCGTCGGCACCCGCACCATCGGCCGCGTCTATGTGGTTTATGAAAAAGACGGCAAGCGCACTTCGAAAATTGTCGCCCAGAAGCTGAACCAGCCCAACGGCGTGCTGATGCTCAACGGCTCGCTGTACATCGCCGCGATCAACCGCGTGTTCCGCTACGACAACATCGAGGCCAACCTCGAGAACATTCCGGAACCGCTCGAGATGACCAAGGACTTCAACCTGCCGCCGGATGCCCACCACAACTGGAAATTCCTCGCCTACGGCCCGGACAAGAAGATCTACTTCCAGGTCGGCTCGCCCTGCAACCTGTGCGAAATCAATCCGGGTGTCCACGGCCAGATCCGCCGTTACAACATCGACGGCACCGGCATGGAAATCGTCGCCCGCGGCGTACGCAACAGCGTCGGCTTCGACTTCCATCCGAAAACCGGCGAACTGTGGTTCACCGACAACGGCCGTGATTGGGCGGGTGAAGTCGGCTTTGAGGAAGAACTCAACCGCGTTCCGGCAGACAAGATCGGCGGCCACTTCGGCTTCCCCTATTGCCACGCCAACGGCCAGCCCGATCCGGACATCAAGGTGCCGAACCCCTGCGCCAACGTGATCCTGCCGGTAACCACCCTCGGTGCGCACGCAGCAGCACTCGGCATGCGCTTCTACACCGGCAAGATGTATCCGGCGGAATACCAGGGCGCAGTCCTGCTCGCACGCCACGGCTCCTGGAATAAAACCGAACGCAACGGCTACGACGTGTTGCGCGTGAACGCCACGCCGGACGGCAAGGATGCGAAGATCACCCCGTTCGTCACCGGCTTCATGGACAAGGCTTCAAACACCTACTGGGGTCGCCCGACCGACGTGATGCAACTGCCCGACGGTTCGATGCTGATCTCCGATGAAGAACAAGGTGCAATCTACCGCGTCAGCTACGGCAAATAAATGACGCAAGCCCTGACGACGCGCTGGACGCTGATCCAGCGCGTCTTTTTTGTACTGCTGATTGCAGCCGCCGGCCCCGCCGGTGCGCAACTCAAGGGCGATCCCGAGCGCGGCGCCACCCAGGCCAAAACCTGCGTCGCCTGCCACGGCCGCACCGGACGCGGCCCGATGTCGGGCGTGCCCGCGTTATCCGGCCAGCAATCCGAATTCATCACGATACAGTTGATCCTGATCCGCGAAGGCCTGCGCGACATCCCGGACATGACCGGCATGCTCAAGGATTTCAAGGACCAGGACCTTGCCGACATCGGCGCTTTTTTCAGCAGGATGGAACCGTTTTCGCCGCGTGGATCGCGCGACGACGCGCGCTTTTCCGCCGGCGCGGAGCTGTCGAAAATCATGGGCTGCGGCAGTTGCCACATGAAAGATTATGTCGGCCAGCGTCAGGTGCCGCGCATCACCAACCAGCGTGAAGAATATCTCGCCAAAACGCTGACCGCTTACCGCGACAACAAACGCTCCGGCGTGGACACCAGCATGAATGCGGTGATGTACAAAACCACCGACGCCGACATCGCCGCATTGGCGCACTACCTCGCACACCAGAAATAAGCCCGCGCTACCAGTTCAGCGGACCAGCTCCAGCGTCACTCCCAGCGTCGCCGCGCGCCCCGGCGAAGGCTCATAAAACCGGCTGTTGCCGTCAGCCACGATCACCGACCCGACGTAGTTGCGGTCGGTGACATTGTCGATGCGCAGAAATTCCGAAACCCGCCAGCCCTTGCCACGCTGCTGCAGGCCCGCACGCAGGCTGCCGATGGTGTAAGCCCCAGCCGCCTCGCTGTTCTGATCGTTGACGAACACCTTGCCGCTGTGACGCACTTCAACGCCGGTATGAAAACCGCTGGCGGCATGGCGCCACAGCAGTTCGCCATACAACAGGTTTGACGCCACACCCGGCAGGCGGTTGCCGGCCGCCACCGTGCCGCCGGTCCCCGGTGTAAACGCGTCCTTGAAAGTCGCATCGAGCAGTGTCCACGCCAGCGCCGACTGAAAACCCAAACCGTACTGCTGCTGCCACGCCACCTCCAGCCCCTTGCGCAGTGTGCCGGAAGCATTGCGGTAATCGGTACGCCCGCCGGACGAACTGTTGACGACGATTTCATCGCGGGTATCGATGCGGAACAGCGCGACATTGATGTGGCCGTTGCCGCCGGTCAGCGCCTTCAGCCCGATCTCGCGGTGCAGGCTGGTCGCCGGCCGCAGCGAAAAGTTGAGCCCGGTCGCGCCGCCGGGCCGGTAAGCCAGCTCGGCAAACGTCGGCGTCTCAAAACCTTCGCCGATGTTGGCATAGGCATTCAATGTCGGCGTAAACCGCCATGTCGCACCCATTACCGGCGTGGTGCGCGAATAATCCACCGCGCCGCTGTCATCCGGATTGGGCCCGACGATGTAGTAATCCTTCGAATCAAAGCTCACGCGACTGTTGCGCGCGCCGGCAAACAAGCCCAGCTGTTTCGTCGCCTGCCATTCACCCTGCACGTAAAGATCGGTATTACTGACCTTGTCGTCCTCATCGCGCTTCAACGCGCCGGTCACGCCGTTGTTGTTGATGAAACCGCGGCGGCGCTCGGCCATGCGGTCATGATCGACGCCGGCCGACAGGGAAAAACGCCGCGCCGCCAGTTGCCCTTCGCGCGTCCAGCGCACGCCCAGTCCGCTGTAACCGCGATCGAGATCGACCACGCCGCCCGAACTGGTCAACACGTTCTGCGCCGCCAGCGGAATCGCCAGATGCTGCGTGACCTGCCGGTCACCGGCATAAACGCGGGCATTGATCATGTCGCCGTTCGATAGCGGCAACTCCCAGGTCAGGCCGCCCTGGGACTGGGCGATGCTTTTACGGGTATTAAACGTATACGCAACGGCTGTCGCCTGCCGCGGATTCTGCGCCACCTGCGCCGCGGTCAGGCCCAGCGGATCCTCGGTCTCCGGCTGATCCAGCATATTCACCACCAGCGTGATGCGCCCCGCGCTGCCCAAGTCGTAACGCAGCTTGGCGTTGCCGGAATCACGCCGCACTGAACTGTGATCGCGATAACCGTCGGTCTCGAAACGCGACACATCAACCACCGCGTTCAGCGGCCCATGCTGGCCGCCGTATTGCTGGCCCAACTTCCAGGTATTGAAGCTGCCGGCAATGGCGTTGGTGGTGAATGTTGGTTGCGCCGGACCGTCCGCGGTAAAAATCTGCACCACGCCGCCGGCGGCATTGCCATACAGACTCGAAAACGGCCCGCGCAGCACCTCGATGCGTTCCGCTGACGACAGATTGAACGTCGCCGCCTGGCCCTGGCCGTCGGGCATGGTCGCCGGAATGCCGTCGGCGATCAGGCGCACGCCGCGCACACCAAAGGCCGAGCGCGAACCGAAACCGCGCGACGAAATCTGCAGATCCTGCGCATAGTTCTGCCGGTTCTGCACCGCAATGCCAGGGACACGGACCAGCGACTCCGACAGATTGACCTGCGGGTTGCCCTCGCGGATCGCGCGCTGATCCAGTGTGTCGATGGCCACCGGCAGATCCATGTTGTCGCGTTCGACGCGGGTGGCGCTGACCGACACTTCGGGCAACATCACGGGCGGACGCGGCGCCTCCTGGGCGCGCGCAGCCCCGCAAGCGGCCGCAGCAGCCGCGATGATGGTCATCTGTTTGGTGGGCACTGCCCCTCCGCAGTGTGTGGTCTTGCCACGACGAAATTCGCGCCGCGGATGCAACCCTACACAAAGAACAGCGGAAAGCCAATGACCGCGAAAGCGATCGCCGGAATATCCCGGCTTAGCGGGCGTGCGGGGTGTTGTCGAGCCCGCGGATCATCTGGCGCAGACGCTCGCCGGTAATCAGCTCGATGGCGATACGGTTTTTCTCGACAAAGCGGCGCGCCTCGTCGGTAAACGAGCCCGAAGTGACGACAAAAATGCCGGCAGCGCCTTCGGTCTCGGCGATGCGGCACAGATCGCGCACCACCGCCACGCCGACGCGCTGCACGCGCCAGTGCTTGCACTGCACGAGGTAGCGGTCTTCACCGATGCTGGCCACCAAATCGACGCCGCCTTCAGGCATGCGGCCGCTGCGCTGCTCGATACTGAATCCCTTGCGCCGGAAAAACTCACCGACCAGGTTTTCGAATTCGCGCCACGACAGATGCTGCAGCAAAAACCGGCCGCGCTCCAAGAACATGTCGGCATAGTTGCGCTGGTCCTTGTAATGCAGCCAGCCGGACAAACCGGCAACAGCCAGAAACAGCAGAGGCAACAGCACCATCCCTGTCATCGTCAGCCCGCGCAGCACCGGCACGGCGGTTTCCGACAACGCCGAATCCGTCACCTGCGCGGCCGGCAGCGCGATATGCGCGATGCCGAACAGCGCCACTGCAGACACCACCGCCGCGACCACACCAACCCACCACGGCACCTGCGCGGTGAACTCGACGATGTCCTCGATGGAATTGATCTTGCGACGCGCCATGACTCCCCCTTATGGAGGGGCATTGTGTGGGCATCGCTGCCGTCACACCAGCGTAATACCGCACACTCGGCCACAACTGTTGCGGCACCGGGGCGCTGACAGGATAGCTCGCCCAGAACGGGGGAGCCCCCGGAATTATTTATAACTATTTGTTTTTATTAGTTATTTTTGTCGTTCGTCTGCAACTCAATCATCACTTCATTGCGCCGGAAGAACGGCAAGGTCCACGGCGGGTTATAGCGCGCCAACTGCACCGCGCCGCGCGCCTTGAAGCCCCGCTGCTTCACCCACGCCAGCAATTCATCCGATTTCAACTGCACTTTTTCAGCACCCGCGAAGCCGGAGAACACCAGCACCGCAAAACGCTGTCCCGGCACCGCACGCAACACCACCGCTGGATTCACCGGCTTCGGCAACGTTGCCAGCGAATACTGGCTCGGCATCACAAAATGAATGCGCCAGCGCGAGGCATTCATTCCCGCCGTTTGCGGCTCGGCCAGCACCGGTGCGGTCATCGCTATCTTTTCCGAAACCGGCTCGGCAGCGACCGGAGCGGTCATGGCAATTTTTTCGTTCGTTTTGTCGCCGGACTTGCCGCCGACCGCCAGGTTGTTGCCGAAAATGTAATCGGCAATCAACCGGAATCCGGCATTCGAAGCCTTATCCAGATCACCGTCGACAAAGGTCTCCGCAACAACAAAGGGACGGTATTGGCGGATCTCGTACGGCTCCGCCTTCTCGATCAGTTCAAATGCCGGTTCTTCGATGGCCATGGCGGCTCCGCTGTTGAATACCACTGCACAAACCGCGAGCGCCGCGAGCGCCGCGAGCCCACGGACCAAAACGGAACCATCACCATGGATCAACGTCATCAATTCGCCTTCGCGCCGGATTCGGCAACTACCTTGGTCCACTTTTCGATATCGCGCTTGATTACCGCCGTTAACTCCTCGGGCGTGCTGCCGACAATATCGCCGCCTTCGGCTGCAATGCGCTTTTTCATGTCGTCACTACGCAGGCCTTTGACCAGTTCACTGTTCAGACGCGTGATGATGTCGTTCGGGGTGCCGGCGGGTGCCAGCAAGGCATACCAGGTGCTCGCCTCATAGCCGGGCAAACCGCCCTCGGCAATGGTCGGAATCTCCGGCACCGCCGCTGAACGCTTCACCGTGCTCACGCCCAGCGCCTTCAGTTTGCCGCTGCGCACATGCGGCAGCGTCGGCGGCAGATTCAGAATGCCCATCGAAATCTCACCGGTCATCACCCCGATCGCCGCCGCCGGCGCGCCCTTGAACGGCACATGCACCATATTCGCCTTGGCCAGCACGCGGAACAGTTCGCCCGACAAATGTGCCGTGCTGCCGTTACCGCCCGAGCCAAAGGTCAGCAAACCCGGCTTGGCCCGGGCCAGCGCCACCAGGTCCTTCACCGTTCGCACCGGCAGCGACGGATGCACGATCAGGATGTTCGGCGCCGTCGACACCAGCGAGATCGGCGCAAAGTCCTTCACCGCGTCGTACGGCAGCTTCGGGTACAGCGCCGTATTCACCGAATGCGAACCGGCACTGCCCATGATCAGCGTGTAACCATCGGGCGGCGCCTTGGCGACAATCTCGGCGCCGAGGCTGCCGCCGGCACCGGGACGCGGATCGGTCACCACCGAGCGGCCCAGCGCTTCAGTCAGCTTTTGCGCCACCACGCGCGCAATCAGATCGGGACCGCTGCCCGGCGCCGATGGCACGACCATGCGGATCGGCTTGGTCGGATATTGCTGTGCCCAGACTGGCGTACCAATAACCAGCGCGACCAGCACTCCCCCACACCATCCCTTGCTGTTTTTTTTGTCATTCATTCTGTTCATCCCGTTCATCCCGTTCATCCTGTTAATCCTGTTCATCCTGTTAATGCTGTTCATCCTGTTAATGCTGCCGGTTCGGTTAATCACCGCTCAACCCAGACGCTCATCCAGATTGGCACTCGCCGGCAGGCGGCGATACGGATGCGCGCGCAATACCGCATCATCCAGATCAATGCCGATTCCTGGCACTTCCGGCAATTCGAAACAACCGTTCACCAGCTTCGGTTGGTAGCCCCCGGCAACGTCATAAAACAGCGGACTCTCCGCCAACTGGTGCTCCAGCACCAGGAACGCCGGTGCCACCGCGCAGATATGCATGCTCGCCACGTTGCACACCGGCCCCGTCGGGTTATGCGGCGCAAAATGCACGCCGCGCTGCGCGCAACGCGCGGCGATGCGCAGCATCTCGCCGTAACCGCCGGCGTATTTGACGTCGGGCATCACCACATCGAGCAGGCCGTCATCCACAAACGGCGTGAAGCCGCCCAGCCCGATCTGCCGCTCCGCACCGGCGAGTTTCATGCCGGCGGCGCGCGTTTCGCCGTGTATCCGCTGCAGCAGCCCAAACGCATCGGCGTTTTCCGACACCGGGCATTCCAGCCAGTACAAACGCACAGATTTCAGCTCATGCAGCAGATGCTGCGTGCCGCGCTCGTCAAACCGCCAATGGCAGTCGACCATGATGTCGATATCCGGCCCCACCGCCTCGCGGATCGCGCGCACCCGCGCAATACCTGCCTGCGTGCGGCGCAGTTTTTCCGGCTCGTTGCCATCACCCCAATACACGCCATCAAAAGGCGCGATCTTCAGCGCGCCGTAACCCTGCCCGACGGCATGGCACGCCGCACGGGCAATGCCTTCCGGCGTCCGGTCACGCGCGCCGCGGTTGATATTGGCGTACACCCGCACCGCCTTGCGCGCATTGACCGCATCGCCACACAGCAACCGGTACACCGGCACACCTGCGGCCCGGGCGCGCAAATCGGTCAACGCCTGCTCGGTGGCGCTGATGATCGAACTGGCGATCAGGCCGCCGGGCGAATGTGCAAACACCCGCAGCAGCGGCAACAATTCCTCAACCGTCTTGCCGATCCACTCCTGGCGCAGACCCTCGACCATCGCCACCTGCGCGGGTTCGTAGCCGTTCAACGACGCCTCACCGATGCCGGCAAGGCCGTTCTCGGTCGTAACGCGGATAAAAAACCAGTTGGTCTTCTCCGAGACGTTGAACACCAGCGGCTCGATGCCCGCAATCCTCATTCCATTCATAACCACCCCTGCTTCCATAACGTGTCATCCAGCAGCTCGCGCCAGCGGATGCGTTGAACTTTTTTGGAATAAACCGCCTCGATCTCGACCCACTCCACCGGCGCCTCCGGCGGTTCGGGCTCGATGACCGTGACCACCAGGAAATGTTTTTGCCGGTCCACGGATTTTACCGCCGTCCATTTCGACAGCAGCAGTTTTTTCGGATGTAGTGCGTTCATCGGTTACACAAACGGAGACACACCGATCAGCCACTGATGCAGCCCGGCGACAAACACCGCCCACACCACCACGCCGGCGACCACCGTCAGCACCGTGCGCAGCTCATCGCCTTGCGGATACACCGTGCCCGCCGCGCGATCACGTTTTCGCGCAGCGATGAAATCAACAATCGCCCACGCCAGAAATGCGCCGAACAGCACCACATCGGCGAGCCGGCCGTTGGCCAGCAGATGCGCGAAGGCCCACACCTTCACGCCGATGATCATCGGATGACCCAGCCTGGCCTTGATCAGATTGCCCGGCACATAGACCGCGGCCAGCAGCACCAGCGAAATCAGCATCAGCAGCCCGGCGAGGTAACGCATGAACAGCGGCGGCTCGAACAACACCACGCCCTGTTGCCGCGCCTGGCCGTAGCCCCACACCAGCAATACAAAGCCGGCGATCGACAGCAGTGAATAAATGCCTTTCCAAGGGTTTTCGCCAATGCGGGCGATGGTACGCACGCGCCAGGGTTCGGCGACGATGCGCAGCGAATGCACACCCAGAAAAATAATCAACCCGAGCACGAGATAGGTCATGACTGCCTCAAGAACAATGGAATTAACAGAACGTGCGGCACAGATTACCGCAACTGGAACCGCCGCGAATTATCCCGCGCTTTGCGCGTCGGGTTCCGGTGCCGCCACCTTGGCCGCACGGCGGCGGCCAAGCATCACATACCCCAGCCCCACAAACAGGACCAGCGCGCCGCCGGCAAGCACCAGCAGCGCTTCGTTGAGCATGTCATTCGATTTGCGCAGCGTGCGCGGCACGGTATCGATGCGGGTGGTGGTCTGCCCCTGCACTTCCTGCATCACCGGCACCCCGGGCGGGGGCGTCACGGCAACCGGCGGTTTGGCGGGATCTGCCACGACCGGCGCAGTCGCGGCAACCGTCGACACCGGCGCGACGCTACGCAATGGCACAGGTTCGGCAGCGGGCTTCTCGGCTGCAGGCTGTTCAGCCGCAATCTTCTCTGCCACCGGCGCCACGTTCTGCGCAGCAAACGCCTTTTGCAGTTGCGCGACTTCGCGCTCCATCACCGCCACGCGGGCCAGCATGTCGCTCAACACTTTGCCGTCGGCTTTGATCTGCGTGTCGAGGCGCTGCAATTCGCGATCAAACGCCGCGTTGTCGGCTGCCGGCACCGGTTTGGCGGCGAATTCAGCAACAGGCCTCGCGACCGCTGCGACAGCCCTGGTCTTTGCAACCGGCGCTGCAATAACAGGCGGTGTTTTGGGCGCAACCGGTGCAGCCACCGCTGCGACATGAGGCACCGGCACAGCCGCTGCGGGCGGTGCAGCACGCACTGTCGCTTCCGGCTGCGGACCGAGCAGCACCTGATAGACGCGGGCAATACGGCCGCCGCGCACTACCAGCTCAACCACGACTGCGAGAGCGGTTTCATTCACCGGCCGGGTCGTCACCAGATCAATGACGCGGCGACCGTTGTGACGATATTGGATGGCGAGACGCGCGCCATGGAGTGCCGGGTTGTAGGTCAGTCCTGCCGCAGCGTAATCATCAATGGCGGCGAGACGCGGGGATACGGAATCAAGCTCTTCCGGGGAGACGGAGAGTTCAATTTCAGCGCGGAGCGGTTCACCGATGGCGGACAGCACAGCCAGCCTGCCAAGGCTTGCTGCACCTGCCGTCGACGCGATCATCAGCCATAAAACAGCCAAAACCGCGCGCAATGTCAGGATGGGACTAACGATGCCACCTCCCGATCTACGAATTAGGCGTGAAAGTTACTCCTTTACACAAGAAAACACAAGTAACCCATTATAAATAATAGATATTTTGTGTTTTATACAACAGCGCTCCGTTCCCGCCGCACCCCGAAAGCCCCTGCTTTGACGGCACCCGGCATTGCACCGGACCGCATATCAACCCATGTAAAACGGCCGCCCCTTGTTGCGGATCCACACCCGCACCAGATGACGGCGCATCGCCGGATCGCTGTGATCGGTATAACCGGTGCGGCGATGGCCGAGCTGCCGGTTATTGACGATCTGAATCTGCCCGCGCTCGAACGCAAACGATTTACCAAGCCCCGCTGATTCAGTGATCTCGCGCAAGGCATCCAGCGCGGCTTTGGCCTGCACATCCATCTCCACGCCGGCCAGCTCATAGCCCTGGCGAATGATCCGCGGCGAAAAATTAAAGGCGATGGTGTTGCCGTCGTATTCAATCATCGGCTTCTGGTGAGTCAACACATCACCCGGCGCGTGCTCGCGCTGGCGATCGTAATAAAACGGCTGATACAGCCGCGGCAGGATGTCGGGGTAGCGCTCGAGCAGCAGGTTATAGACCGTCTCGAAACTGATCAGCCCGGAGATGCCGCCCTCCACCGCCGTCTGCAGACAGAACAAGGCCACAAAATCCGGCGGCAAATTGAATGCGTTGTCGACGTGATAACCCTGCGCGGCATTGGTCTTGGAAGATCGCACGCCGTTGCCGGCTGCGGTTTCCACCCTGGTATCGGTCACGTCATACAACAGTGTGCCATCCCACTTTTGCGCCACCGAGCCGCCGATCATGTTCATCAGAATCCAGTAAAGTTTCTTACTGGTCTCCACATCGAATTCATCAATCGGCAAACGGTCGATGATCGCAAAGCCCATGCCTGTATTGAGCTGCTGGCGCACCGCAGCCATCAAGGTACGGCAGGCCGGCATCTCGAAATAATCCGGGCGGATCGCTTCGGCGGGCAGCGGATTGGCGGCGAGTTCGCCTGCGACGGCGCGCAACTCATCCAGGTGTTTGGCTTCCAGCGTCACCAGCCCGTCGTGCGGCAGCATGGTCTCCGCCACCCAGGTCATCGGACTGGCGAGTCGCTCTTTGCGGATCAAGGTTTGCATCGTTTTCTCCTCCAACACGTCGCCGATAACCGGCAGTTCACAATATGAATAATTTGTTTTTATGATTCAATCATATAGCGAACCACAATCACTTACACAGAAGCCTATTAGCCCGGATGGAGGCCGCAGGCCGGAATCCGGGGAAGCAGCACCGCAATGGATTTTCTCGATGCCGGCCCCGGATGAAATCCGGGCTACGAAAACCTACGCCGCACTTCTGGCCGCAAGTTCCAACACCCCAAGCCCAGTGGAACTTGTAGCCCGGATGGAGGCCGCAGGCCGGAATCCGGGGAAGCAGCACCGCAATGGATTTTCTCGATGCCGGCCCCGGAGGAAATCCGGGCTACGAAAACCTACGCCGCGCTTCTGGCCGCAAGTTCCAACACCCCAAGCCCAGTGGAACTTGTAGCCCGGATGGAGGCCGCAGGCCGGAATCCGGGGAAGCA